>CAYNTN010000280.1:0-3456 GCA_964399995.1 uncultured Ignavibacteriaceae bacterium | reverse complement strand
CCTTGGGACCTTCTCCAGCCCCAGGATGCGATGAGCCGACATCGAGGTGCCAAACGACTTCGTCGATATGAACTCTTGGAAGTCATCAGCCTGTTATCCCCGGCGTACCTTTTATCCTTTGAGCGACGGCAATTCCACACTCTACCGTCGGATCACTAAGTTCTGCTTTCGCATCTGTTCGACTTGTAGGTCTCACAGTTAAGCACCCTTATGCCTTTGCGCTCTACGCATGATTACCAACCATGCTGAGGGTACCTTTGAAAGCCTCCGTTACTTTTTAGGAGGCGACCGCCCCAGTCAAACTACCCGCCTAGCACTGTCCCCAACTCTGATTCAAGAGTCAAGGTTAGAATTCGAACAAAGCAAGGGTGGTATTTCACATTGCGACTCCACGATGGCTAGCGCCACCGCTTCATAGTCTCCCACCTATGCTACACATGCTGTGTCCAAACCCAATACTAAGGTGCAGTAAAGGTGCACGGGGTCTTTTCGTCCATATGCAGGTAACCGGCGTCTTCACCGGTACCACAAGTTCACCGAGCCCGTAGTCGAGACAGTGGCCAAATCGTTACACCATTCGTGCAGGTCGGAACTTACCCGACAAGGAATTTCGCTACCTTAGGACCGTTATAGTTACGGCCGCCGTTTACTGGGGCTTCGATTCAAAGCTTCGCTCGAAAGCTAACCTCTCCTCTTAACCTTCCAGCACCGGGCAGGTGTCAGTCCATATACTTCGCCTTAAAGGCTTTGCATAGACATGTGTTTTTGTTAAACAGTCGCTTGGTCCATTTCTCTGCGACCCGCCATAGGCGGGCACCCCTTTTCCCGAAGTTACGGGGTTAATTTGCCGAGTTCCTTGACTACGGCTCACTCGAGCACCTTAGGATACTCTCCTCATCTACCTGTGTCGGTTTACGGTACGGTCTTCTTAGTATACACTAAAGCTTTTCTTGGCAACATGATTAGGGAGAGTTTGTAGGCTTGCGCCATCCCGTTCAGGTTTCAGATTGCTCCTACGCCTTTAGACCACCATCCATCAGGTGGCTCTCCTTTCACTTTTGCGTCACTTTAGTTTAAATGTCGAAGGTACAGGAATATTTAACCTGTTTCCCATTACTTACGCCGTTTGGCCTCAGCTTAGGGACCGACTAACCCTGAGATGATTAACATTGCTCAGGAAACCTTGGATTTGCGGTGACAAGATTTTTCATCTTGTTTATCGTTACTTATGCCAACATTTTCTTTTCTATTTACTCCAGCATCCGTCGCCGGACACCTTCGCTCCGAAGAGCCTGCATTCACTGCAGTCGTCAATAGAATGCTCCCCTACCACTCCTTACGAAGTCCACAATTTCGGTGCCATGTTTAGTCCCGAGTATTATCGGCGCTGAGTCGCTCGACTAGTGAGCTATTACGCACTCTTTAAATGAATGGCTGCTTCTAAGCCAACATCCTAGTTGTCTAAGCAACTCAACATCCTTAGTCTGTTAACATGAACTTGGGGACCTTAATTGATGGTCTGGGTTATTTCCCTCTCGGCAATGAAGCTTATCCCCCACTGCCTGACTCCCGGAAAACATATATTTGTAATTCGGAGTTTATTTGGGTTTGGTACCGCTGTGGCGGCCCTAGCCCAATTAGTGCTCTACCTACAATATACTATTCCGAGGCTAGCCCTAAAGCTATTTCGGGGAGTACGAGCTATTTCCGAGTTTGATTAGTCTTTCGCCCCTATTCTCAACTCATCCAAGCGGTTTTCAACCCACACTAGTTCGGACCTCCATATCGTTTTACCGATATTTCATCCTGGTCAAGAATAGATCACACGGTTTCGCGTCTACCGCATGTAACTTAACGCCCTGTTCGGACTTGCTTTCGCTTCGCGTCCGTTTCTTAAAAACTTACGCTGCTACATACGAGTAACTCGTTGGCTCATTAAGCAAAAGGCACGCAGTCATCTAAATGAAAGAGCAAGCTCCTTCATAAGACTACTACCGTTTGTAAGCATACGGTTTCAGGTTCTATTTCACCCTCCTGTTAGGAGTACTTTTCACCTTTCCCTCACGGTACTTGTTCACTATCGGTCACTAGTTAGTATTTAGCCTTACCAGATGGTTCTGGCAGATTCCCGCAGAATTTCACGTGCTCCGCGGTACTCGGGATACTTTCAAGAGCCTTTGAACTTTTGTCTACCGGACTTTCACCGTCTATGGTTGTTCTTTCCAAAACATTCGTCTAATTCAAAGGTTTTTTACTCTTCGGTATAATGCAAATTTACCTGAAAGTCCCACAACACCTGTAGTACAACGATTGCATTCTTTAACATACTACATGGTTTAGGCTGGTTCCGTTTCGCTCGCCGCTACTAAGGAAATCACTATTGTTTTCTTTTCCAAAAGGTACTTAGATGTTTCAGTTCCCTTCGTTTGCCTATACTACATATGTATTCTGTAATATATATCCAGATATTACTCTGGATTGGTTGTCCAATTCGGAGATCCCCGGGTCAGAGACTGTTACCGTCTTGCCGGGGCTTATCGCAGGTAGCCACGTCCTTCATCGCCTACTAGTGCCAAGGCATCCACCGTATGCCCTTTGTAACTTTTTCCAAAAATCCATTATTGATACAGGTAGTGTCCCCCGATAAATCGGGAGATTGTGCATCAATATACTTGTTTATTTTTTTATGGAAATTTCAAAATATGAAAGAACGAATAAAACTTGTGGAGTTACGGGGAATCGAACCCCGAACCCCCAGCTTGCAAAGCTGGTGCTCTACCAATTGAGCTATAACCCCCTCTTTCAATTTTCAATTATCAATGTTCAATGTACAATTGATAATTAATTATACTTAAAAGTTTAGAGTAATATCTCAAATTTAGATAACTCCGGTTTAATGCTTATTACTTGAAAACTCTCTGATTTCAATACTACCAATTGAACATTGAAAATTGATCATTGATAATTGAATAACGTGGGCCTATGTGGATTTGAACCACAGACCTCACGCTTATCAGGCGTGCGCTCTAACCAACTGAGCTATAGGCCCAAAGTTGAAAGTTAAAAGTTGAAAGTTAAAAGTTTTAGAGAAATACTCTTAACTACAACATTGCTTAGACTTTAAAGCGCAGTAGTCTAAGGAAAAACTGATAAAGTGAAAAAAATAAAATAGTGTGCAAAATCAATGCTAAAAACAAATATCCTTAAGCCAGATTTTATCTCTTTAGAAAGGAGGTAATCCAGCCGCACCTTCCGGTACGGCTACCTTGTTACGACTTAGCCCCAGTCATTGGTTTTACCTTCGGCGCTTATTAAAGGCGACTTCGGGTACCCCCAACTTCCATGGCTTGACGGGCGGTGTGTACAAGGCCCGGGAACGTATTCACCGCGCCGTGCTGATGCGCGATTACTAGCAATTCCAGCTTCATGGAGTCGAGTTGCAGACTCCAATCCGAA
>CAYNTN010000279.1:0-3482 GCA_964399995.1 uncultured Ignavibacteriaceae bacterium | reverse complement strand
CAAACTTTACAAACTTTACAAACTTTACAAACTTTACAAACTTTACAAACTTTATGAACTTTACAAACTTTTGAACTCTATTCTTAAAAACATACTCGGTGTATTGATTTTACTGATCATCTCATTTGTAACAATCGGTCTTCTCTTTAACAGTCTCACGAAAAAATCCTTTTACGAAGAATCCGGAATTGTAAAAGTAAAAGGTATTACCCAAAAGGTAAATATTTATAAAAGCGAACTTGGTGTCAGCCAGATCTTTGCGGATAATGAAGCAGACATGTATTTTTCTCTGGGATACATTCATGCTCAGGACCGGCTATGGCAGATGGATCTGGGAAGGCGTATTGCCGAAGGAAGACTTGCGGAAATACTGGGGGAAGAAGTTTTGAAATATGATATAATGTTCAGAACTGTCGGGATCAACAAATTTGCCGACAGGCAGATGGATAATCTTTCCGTAAAATCAGTCTCTGTACTGGATTCATATTGCAAAGGTGTTAATTATTTTATTGAAAGTAATTCGAAAAACCTGCCGCTCGAATTTGACATTCTCAATTACAAGCCTGAACCATGGAAACCAGAGCATTCGCTTATGTTAATCCGGCTTATGGGCTGGGAGCTCAATTTTTCATGGTATGCAGATGTAATGTTTGGAGAGATTGTAAAAAAATTTGGATTTGAGAAAGCAAAGGATTTCTTTCCTGATTATCCGGAAGATGCTCCTTTTGTAATCAGTAACGTTGAAGTTAATAGTAAAACTGATACAACTGATTTCAAGATGAAGGAAAATAAAAAAGTCAGTTTTAATAATTTTAATAACCAGCAGCAGTTGGAAAAATACTATGCTTCGGTTCATGACCTGGGGAAAAATTATTTTGACTTTTCAAAAAATTACAGAGCATACTTTGGTTTAGAAGGCACTCACACCGGAAGTAATGCCTGGGCAATAGCCGGAGGTAGAACCGAAAGCGGCAAACCCTTTCTGGCAAATGATCCTCACCTTGCTCTGATGGCTCCGTCAAAGTGGTATGAAGTAAGTTTATATGATCATCAGAAAAAATACAGCGTTTGCGGATTCACTATTCCGGGTGTCCCTGCAATTGCAATCGGACATAACGAATCAATAAGCTGGGGTCTTACTAACTTGATGTGTGACGATGCTGATTTTTTTATTTTAAAGAGGGACTCTTCTGACGCAAACAAGTTCGTCTGCAATAATGAAATAATCAGACTTGATACCATTACTGAAAGCATAAAAATAAAGGATGTATCTGATGAGTATGTTTTTCCAGTTATAAGAACAAAGTTCGGACCCGTTGTTTCGAATCTTGAAACAACCGGCTTCACCAATTCACAGAGCTTCAGAACCGGCAGTCATGATGAGCTGCTCGCTTTCAAATGGACCGGATATGAATTAAGTGATGAGATTGAAACTTTTTATAAAATTAATAATGCTTCAGGGTGGAAAGATTTTCAGAATGCATTAATTACATATGCAGTTCCGGCACTGAATTTTGTGTATTCGGATACTTCAGGAAATATAGGTTATATTGCCGCGGGATTGATTCCCCTCCGGGCAAATTTTAACGATGAAAGCCAAGCAAATATTCCTGCCGCGGGGGAATCGCACTGGTCAGGGTTTATTCCATTTAATGAATTACCGAATGAATTAAATCCGGAGAAAGGGTATATTGTTTCTGCCAATAACAAGCCTTTAAAAAATTATAAATATTATATTTCAAATTTGTATGAACCGCATTACAGAGCGGAAAGAATTGATGATCTGATCAGGTCAAATCCGATTGTCACCGAAGAGGAAATGAAGCGCATGCAGAAAGATGTTTACAGCATACAGGCGAAAGATTTTTGCAAATATCTTTTCGAAGCATTCGGTGATACCGTAAATTTAACGGGAGATATAAAGAAGTATCTGGATCTTTTGAAAAACTGGGATTTTGAATTTAAGACCAACAGCATACCTGCAGCTTTATTTGCTCAGTTTGAAATTGAATTATATAAAAACCTTTACAGAGATAAATTAGGCGATGAACTGTTTGATGATTATCTTTTCTTAAAAAATGTTCCTGTAAGAAATACTGCTAAACTCCTGAAACAGAATTCTTCTGCGATGTTTGAAAATGATTTTGAAAAAATGCAGCTTCTCAGGCAGAGTTTTTATGATGCCGTTTCAGCTTTGATCGGTGAACATGGAACAGACATCAACAGCTGGTCGTGGGGTGACATGCATAAAGTAATCTTAAAGCATCCGCTTGGCATTGTACCTTCATTAAGTTCAATGCTTAATATCGGACCGTTTAAAATTGCCGGATGCGGAACAACACTTAACAATCTGGAATATAGTTTTTCGAATGCATTGAAGAGCGGTGATTATGAAGTTTATCTCGGACCCTCGATGAGAATGATAATTGACATGTCGAAAGTGAAATCTTATTTGTCAATAATTCCAACTGGACAGTCGGGACAGCCTTTGCATAGAAATTATAACGACCAGGCACGTCTCTGGCTGAACGGAGATTACAAAAAAGTATCAACTGATTTCGAAGACCTCAAAAAGGAAAATCTTAAACTGCTTTCACTCGAACCTTTCGAATAAATATTGATTTCGACAAAAGAAAAATACGGATTATATAAACCTAAAAGATTTCTCGGACAGAATTTTCTTGTTGATGAAAACATTGCAAGGAAAATTGTAACTTCTGCTGAAATACTTCCCGGTGATACTCTCATAGAGATTGGTCCGGGACAGGGAGTTCTTACAAAATATCTTTGTGCTGTTTCAAAAAATTTTTATGCGGTAGAGATTGACAAGTCTATATTTGAAAAATTGAATTCAGAGTACGGTGATAGAATAAAATTAATTCATAAAGACTTTCTTAAATTAGATTTCGGGACTGAAATAACTACAGGTGAAATTAATTCTCGAAAATTAAAGATTATCGGAAACATTCCATATAATATCACTACTGAGATTTTATTTAAACTTTATGATTCAAATGAAAAAATTGATTCAGCAATACTGATGATGCAGAAGGAAGTTGCCCGGCGACTTACTGCAAAACCGGATACAAAAGATTACGGTATACTCGCAATACAAACACAGCTTTACACGTCTCCGAAAATATTATTTAATGTACCGCCGACAGCATTTTTCCCGAAGCCGAAAGTAGATTCGTCAATTGTAAAATTAGATTTTAAAAAAAACCTGTCCGGGCTGAAGGATAAGAGTTTGTTCAGAGAAATTGTAAGAGAAAGTTTCGGGCAAAGAAGAAAGACAATGCGAAATTCACTCAAGAAATTCTTTGAAAGAAATAATGTAGAATTTGAAAAAATTGATTTTGATTTTTCGAGAAGACCGGAAAGTGTTACGGTTGAAGAATTTAAGGAACTGGCAAATTTGATGTTTGAAGAGATATGAGATATGAGATATGAGATATGAGATATGAGATATGAGATATGAGATA
>CAYNTN010000278.1:0-3500 GCA_964399995.1 uncultured Ignavibacteriaceae bacterium | reverse complement strand
AGATATGAGATATGAGGTATGAGGTATGAGGTATGAGGTATGAGGTATGAGGTATTGTTTTTGAGCTATAAGCTGTGAGTTATTTAGTTGTGAGTTATGAATATTTTAGGATAACAAACAGTGAAAGGTACCCAAAGTTGGTAAATCCGACTTAAATGTTGAAGGGCTGAAATTAATTTTTCAGTCCTTTTTTATTTTAATGTAAAACAATTTTTGCTTTAAAGTGAACTGTTATATAAAATTAATTTTTTTAAATTACAGAAAATTTAAATTATAAAAATTATGAAAGACAAATTACTCACCGGGTTTTCAATTTTAAAGAAAACAGTTTTAGTTTTTATGATATTTTTCTTTCTGATAATTAATAAATCTTTTTCAGCACCGGGAGATACTACCTGGGTTACTACTTTCAATCAGAATTTTCAGAACTGGGCTGATGTGCATTATAATAATTTTACACTTCCGGATACCAACACACATTACAAACAGATCCTTATGTACTACACAATAGGCTGTCCGCCTGCAGGCTGCGATCCATGGGACAGGCTCGGCTGGATAAAACTTTATGTTGACTCAACAACAAACTATGAAATTGCAAGAGTCATTACTCCTTATAATATAGTAGGCAGCGGATATCCGGGACAGTGTGTATTTATTCTGGATGTAACGGATTATATGCCTCTTCTTCATGGCAATGTCAGATTAGGAAGTTATATAGAAAGCTGGATTGGCGGGACCCGCGGTTGGCTTGTAACTGTTAAGTTTGCCTATATTGAAGGTGAGATTCAGGACAAACCGTTCAAGGTTATAAACCTCTGGCAGGATAATCATGTTATTTACGGAGATCCTTCATTGAACCCCGAAAATATACTGACACCACAGAATGTGATGATCGATCCTCAAACCACCAAAGCGAAAGTCAGACTTACTAATACAGGTCACGGTCAAGGGAATACTGATAATGCTGCCGAATTTTCTTTTAAGATACATCAGGTAATTGTCGGAGGTAATATAACGAATCATAATTTGTGGAGAGCGGGATGTAATGTAAATCCATGCAGTCCTCAGGGCGGAACATGGCAGTATGACAGAGCAGGCTGGTGTCCGGGAGCGAGCGTGATCCCGTTTGAAGTTGATGCAACACCAAATATCATACCCGGACAGAATGCAGTGATAGATTATAATCTTCAGGCATTCGAAAATTTCTGCCGACCGAATAATCCTAATTGCATCACCGGTACTACATGTGCCGATTGTAATTTCAACAACAACGGACATACAGAACCGCATTATACAATTCAGGCTCAACTGATTCAGTACAAGCCGAATCCGTTTTCTAGTGTGGAAATTCTGAACACTGAAATTCCGGAGTCATTTTCTTTAAGTCAGAATTATCCGAATCCATTTAATCCGGTTACGAAAATAAAATTTGATTTGAGAGGATCATCTAATGTTAAATTATCTGTATATGATGTAAACGGAAAATTCATAGAAACTTTGGTTGAAGGGGATCTTCCCGGCGGAAGTTATGTAACGGAATGGAACGCATCTGATTTTCCTAGCGGGATTTATTTTTACCGGCTGGAAGCAGACGGGAATGTTTTTTCAAAGAGAATGATGCTTGTAAAATAATTACGAATTACGAATAACGAATTACGAATTACAAATTACGAATTACAAATTCCCGCCGTTGTTGGTGACCAATAGTTTGCATTAGGATTATATCAATCTTTGATTTTTAGTTCTGTAAACTTTTGGAACACCCACAACGGCAACGAGGACTCTAAGATAAACCTATAAAAACAAACTTCTTTGAGACTTGGAGAGTTTGAGGCAAAGTGAATTAATAAACAAGAGGGAAACGAGGGGATAGTATACGCTTGTATTCCCTGCCAAACTCGTAAATTGTATCTCTGTTCTAATTTGAGTAATTTGCATTCATAACAGAATTAATTGAACATTTGCATATTTGCATCAGGAACAGGCAGTAACTTCCGGACTATTCTTAATTCCATTGCTAAAAAAAAACTTAAGTCACGAGTTTCATTACTGATAACAAACAATCCCCGGTGCGGGGCAGTAGAAATTGCGAAGAAGAATAGGATTGCTCACATTACAATTAATAAAAAATTATTCCCCGGTCTTTCCAAAAATGAATACTCCAAAAAATTTTTGTCGGCATTAAAGAAATATAATATTGATTTCATTGTGCTTGCAGGATACATGAAAATGATCGAAACCGAAGTTTTAAAAAAATACAAGAATAAAATCATAAATATACATCCTGCCTTGCTTCCGTCATTCGGAGGAAAAGGAATGTACGGGATAAATGTTCATAAAGCAGTCATCGCAAGCGGGGTAAAAGTTTCCGGGATCACTGTTCATTTTGTGAATGAAAATTATGATGAAGGCAAGATTATCTTTCAAAAATGCTGTGAAGTGAAAAGTGATGATGATGAATTATCACTGCAAAAAAAAATTCTCAAGCTTGAACATAAATATTACACTCAGGTAATAAAGATGTTTGAATAAGATTCTGATCTTATGTTTACTTCTTTAGATTAAATATACTAATAACGATTGACGATTGACGAATCACGATTCACGATTGATTGACTATTGACTACCACTAATCAACCAATTAACGAAATAACCAATTAACACAATTAACTATTGATAAAACGAGCATTACTAAGTGTTTATGACAAGACCGGGATTGTTGAACTTGCAAAGGAGCTTGTAAAGTTTGATGTTGAAATAATTTCTACAGGAGGTACATTTAAGCTTCTTAAAGAAAACAATGTAAATGTAATGTCAGTCGAAGAAGTTACAGGTTTTCCTGAAGTTCTTAATGGAAGAGTAAAGACGCTTCACCCGGACATATTCGGAGGAATACTTTCTGACAGAAGCAATCCTGTTCATGTGAAAGAAATGAAAGAACATTCTATCACTCCTATAGATCTTGTAGTTGTAAATCTTTATCCGTTTGAAAAGACAATATCTGATAAAAATGTATCTGTTGCTGATGCAATAGAGCAGATAGATATTGGCGGAGTGACATTGATAAGATCCGCCGGGAAAAATTATAAAGATGTGAATGTGCTTGTGAGCCCGGATCAGTATAAAGAGTTTTCGGATAAATTACGATTAACAAAAAATAATATTCCTCTTGAATATTCACAGAAACTGGCTCAGAGAGCCTTTCAAACAACTTCAAATTATGATAATGCCATCAGTAAATATTTTTCCAAACTGAATTCAGGTGACTCAATAAACTTAACTAACTTAACTAACTTAACAAACTTAACAAACTTAACAAACTTAACGAACTTAACAAACTTAACAAACTTAACAAACTTAACAAACTTAACAAACTTAACAAACTTAACTAACTTAACTAACTCAACGAACTTACGCTACGGAGAGAATCCCCATCAGAAAGCCGTTTTAATAAAAGAAAACTTTGATGAAATTTATGAAGTGCTTCACGGGAAAGAATT
>CAYNTN010000277.1:0-3538 GCA_964399995.1 uncultured Ignavibacteriaceae bacterium | reverse complement strand
GAAAATATATTTCAAAATAATAAAACAGACCCACTGCATTTCATATAGAACCATTTTTTTAAATTATTTTTATCTTTGTGTGCTTTGTGCATTCTTTGCGTCCTTTGTGGTTAAGTAACATTTTGGACGGATGTGAGTTAAATCTAGATTTGCTAAATAAATCTCCGTTGTATAAATCTTGCATTATAGGTATTTTTGTAAATAAGCAAAAAATTAAATACAAATCCAATTGGAATCCAAAATTGATATAATAGAAGCCGAAAGTGTGGTAGTCAGATTCTCCGGGGATTCCGGAGACGGAATGCAGCTGACAGGGATGCAGTTCACAGACACGACAGCTTTCCTCGGAAAAGACCTGAGTACATTTCCCGAATTCCCTGCAGAGATCAGAGCTCCTGCCGGTACGCTTGCAGGAGTATCGGGTTTTCAGGTGCATTTTGGCAGCAAGGAAATTTACACACCCGGTGACCAGTATGATGTACTTGTTGCAATGAATGCAGCAGCTCTGGAAAATGATTTAAAGAACTTAAAAAAAGGCGGAATAATAATTACTAATACTGCCGGCTTTGATGCAAAAAATTTGAGACTCGCTGAATTTCCGGAAGGTGTTAATCCTCTGGAAGACGGATCTCTTGATGATTATGAGGTTTACAAAATTGATATTACAAGACTGACAAAAGATGCCCTGAAAGATATGGGGTTAAGCAATAAGGAAATAGAACGTTCAAAAAACATGTTCGTGCTTGGAGTGCTTTACTGGATGTTTGACCAGGCGCCTGACTATACCATAAATTTTGTCAGTGAAAAATTTACTAAAGACAAGCATATAGCTGATGCTAACATAAAAGCATTAAAGGCAGGCATCAATTATGGCGAAACCACAGAAATATTTAATACGCGTTTTAAAATAAGCACATCCAATTTACCGCAGGGAAACTACAGAAGCATAACCGGAAATCATGCGTCTGCAATAGCTTTGATTGCAGCATCGGAAAAATCAGGACTGCCTTTGTTTCTGGGATCTTATCCGATTACTCCCGCTTCGGACGTTCTGCATGAACTTTCAAAGTATAAAGAATTTAATGTAAGAACTTTTCAGGCGGAAGATGAAATAGCAGCCGTATGCTCCGCAATCGGAGCTTCATACGGAGGAAGCCTCGCAGTGACTTCAACATCCGGTCCCGGAATGTCACTCAAGACGGAAGCATTAGGACTTGCTCTCATGCTCGAACTACCCTTAGTTGTCATAAATATACAAAGAGGCGGACCTTCAACAGGTTTACCTACAAAGACCGAGCAATCAGATCTTTTACAGGCAATGTACGGGAGACACGGCGAATCACCTCTCCCTGTACTTGCCTCTGAGTCCCCTGCAGACTGTTTCTATACAGTTTATGAAGCTTGCAGAATTGCAGCAGAGCATATGACACCGGTAATTGTTTTGAATGACGGATATATTGCTAACGGTTCCGAGCCATGGAAATACCCAACTGAGGATGAGTTAACTCCAATCAATGTTCATTTTACTACAACTACAAATAATAACGGAGGAGTTTTCCTTCCATACAAGCGTGATGAAAAATTAGTGCGTCCCTGGGTAAAACCCGGAGTGAAAGGGCTTGAACACAGGATCGGCGGACTCGAAAGGGAAAATGAGACAGGTAATATTTCTTATGAAGCTGAGAATCACGAGATAATGGTAAAGCTTCGTGCAGCGAAGATAGAAAAGATAGCAGACTACATTCCGCTGCAGGTAATTGATACAGGAAAAGAAAATGCAAAGGTCTGTGTACTCGGCTGGGGATCAACATACGGTGCGATTAAGTCAGTTGTGTTGGATCTGGTTAAAGAAGGTTATGATGTAGCACATGTTCATCTGAAATATTTAAATCCATTTCCTAAAAATCTTGGAGAATTGCTGAGTGGTTTTGAAACCATTCTTATTCCGGAAATGAATAACGGACAATTAATAAAAATGATACGGGATAAATTTTTACTGCCGGCGATAGGATTAAATAAAATAAAAGGTCTGCCGTTCACTACGATGGAGATCAGGGAAAAAATTTTAGAATTATTAAACAAATAAATCATGAGTGAAATATCAGAGGAAATTGTTTCTCAAAAACTTACAAGCAAAGATTTTGTTCCGGCGCAGGATGTGAAATGGTGTCCGGGTTGCGGTGATTATTCTATACTAAAACAGGTTCACACGATTTTTCCGGAACTGGGAGTAAAGAAGGAAGATTTTGTTTTTATTTGCGGAATCGGATGCTCATCGAGATTTACATTTTATGTTGATTCATACGGACTGCATGGAATTCATGGCAGAGCTACGGCAATTGCCTCGGGGTTAAAAGCGTCACGTCCCGAACTCAGTGTATGGGTAGTAACCGGGGACGGGGATGCATTATCAATTGGCGGGAATCATTTCATTCATCTTCTGAGAAAAAACTTCGATATTAACATATTATTATTCAACAATCAGATCTACGGTTTGACTAAAGGACAGTATTCACCTACATCTGAAACTGGAAAGATAACCAAATCATCACCTTACGGAACAGTCGAGCAGCCGTTTAACCCTGCAGAGCTGGCTCTCGGAGCTAAGGCAACTTTTGTATCACGAACGCTAGACAGGGATCCGAAGCACATGCAGTCAATTTTAAGAAAATCCTATTTTCATAAGGGCTCTTCGTTCGTAGAAATTTATCAGAATTGTCCGGTATTCAATGACGGTGCATTTTTTATTTTCACAGATAAAGAAACAAAACCGACTGAGTCACTCTTTTTGGAACACGGTAAGCCATTGGTATTCGGAGTAAATGGTGATAAAGGAATTAAGCTTGACTGTTTCAAGCCTGTAGTTGTTGATTTAAATGAAAATGGAAATTCGGTTAACGACTTATGGATACATGATGAGAAGGACAGGATCAAAGCGAATATACTTGCCGGATTCTCGGATGCTTCTCCTGAATACGGACATTTGCCGAGACCATTCGGGGTTTTGTATGCAGTTGATAAACCGACATATGAAGATGCAATGTCAGAACAGATAAAAAAGATCACGGAGAAAAAAGGAAAGCCTTCGCTGAATAATGTGCTGTCTGGTGATAAGACCTGGGAGATCTTATGATTTGGGAATTGGGATTTCGGATTTGGATATGGGATTGAGTATTAAGTAGTTTTTCATATTATTTGAAGCCGGAAGAGTTTTCTTACCGGCTTTTTTTATTTATATTTTGCCTTTGAATTAATCTGATATAAAAAATTTTTACTGTAAGGGATTTAAGAATAATCTTTGTAAAATATTTTTTTGTTTCCCTTGTTTTTAAAATAGTCCTCCGGGCTGCATCTCTACATCAAAAAACATTCCAGTTTTAAAGCTGATGGAAAAATATTATAAAACTGATGTTGCAGATACAGAACAGCTCTACATCTTCGTAAATGAAAATGATTTTAAGAAATCATTAGAAGAAACATTAATCAGTTACAACTTAACTTCTGCGCAAAATGGTAAGAATATTATTCAATAAATAAT
>CAYNTN010000276.1:0-3564 GCA_964399995.1 uncultured Ignavibacteriaceae bacterium | reverse complement strand
GCTCCTGCCAGCACCGTGAAGCGAACGGTAAGCGGCTGTCCGGCAGCGCCTGTTGCGTTTGCTCCGCTATATGCGGTAACCGTAAGCGTATAATTTCCAGGGTTAGGAATCCAGGGTTTATAACAGCCAACAGGCGAATCGCCCCACCATGCATACGGTCCTGTATTTTCAATTTTAGCTGTTCCGTTCATCACAAACTTCACGCTGCCCACCGGCACCTGGCATAAATCAGCCCTGATGTTGAAGCGGCACAACGTGTCGCGGCTGATAATTTTTCCATCGAATAAAGTTCCCACAGCGCCAAACGCGCATTCATACATTATTGTAAGGCTTGAAACTTTCAGGTTGCAATCGCAGTCAACAACAACGGAGGCTGCCGCTTCGTCATCTTCGCTTTGGTCGCCATCATCATTGTCGGGAGTTGAATCGGCATCCTGCTGGTCGCAGGCTGTTACCTGCGCGGTGTTTTTGTAATTGCCTGTGGCATTGACCACCGCTGTAATCTGCAGCGTTTTGCTTTGAAAGCTGTTCAGACTTCCAACGTTCCATGTAATTACTCCACCTGCATAAGAAGCGGAAGCGCCCCCATTGTGACTTGTGAATGTGTATCCGTCAGGCAAAGAGTCTTTCACCACCACACCGGTGGCGTTTTCAAGCCCGGAATTCCCTGCGGTGAGCGTAAACGTTACAGTATTCCCATTGCATGTTGCAGGCACGTTTACCGTTTTTGATAAATGGATATCCGTGTGGCAAAGCAGCAAACCAATTTGCGTGAGGTCGTTCACCAGTGTTTGCGAAGAGGAAATAGAGTAATCCGCAGAGGTGAAAACAGGTTCAATATCCGGGTACCGCTTCGGACCTGAAATTACCTGCACGTTTGCTTCCGGAAGCACAGGATTGGGAACGCCCACTACAAAAATGTGGGAGCCTTGTGATTCCACCCCGTAAGCTGCCGCATCTGCTTCGGCAAGCGCCTGCGCGTTGTTTGCCGCACTGCTGCCTGTAACGATGCCGGTGCCGGTGTTATAGGCAGTGGGCAGTCCGTCTGTAAAGAAAATCACGAGGGGAGCAACGCCTTCCCCGGCATTGATAGATTGCACGACCTGCAGCGCGTCTTCCCAGTTGGTAAACGTGTTGCTTTGTGTGGTGAGATAATCTTCAGGGTCGTAATGAAAATTGTCGGGTGTTGAATTAACATCATAGATATAATCGAGGAAGAGGTTGATGGTTTGCGGAGTTACCGGCTGATAGCCTGTGAAACCGCCAACAGTCGCCCTGCGGGCGGTGGTGCTGAACTCAACGATAGCAACATGCGCTCCCGTGCCGGACAGAGCATTCAAAATGCCGGAAGCGGCACCACGCACCTGCGAACTGATATTTGTTGTGCCTGCTCCGGAACCGACAATGGAGCCTGATTCATCCATCACAAACACGATGCGCAAGGTGTCATCACCGCACACCAAAGGCGTGTGGACACAGATTCCATTCACACACACATCAATGGTAACGGGGTCGTTGTCATCGCAATTGATTTCGGTGTGCGCGCATTTTCCATCAATGCATGCATCTTCAGTACAAAGGTCTGCATCGGTGCATTGGTTTGCCGGGTGAATGCAGATGCCAAAAACGCACTGGTCGAGCGTGCAGAAATCCCCGTCATTGCAATCAAGCGGAGTGTTGATGCAATTTCCGCTTACCCATGCATCAACCGTACATGGGTTGAAGTCGTTACAGTCTATGGGATTATTCACACAAACGCCATCCACGCAAATGTCATTGGTGTTTGGGTTACCGTCATTGCAAATAATTGGAGTGTTGGAACAATTTCCGTTCACACAGGCGTCAACCGTGCAGGAATTATTGTCATCGCAGGCATTGGGAGTGAAAATGCAGGTTCCGTTATCATAGATATCAATGGTGCAGGGATTCCCGTCAAAGCAGGTGTGTGTGCAGGTGCCGTTTTCGCAGGCGTCAATGGTACCTTCCTCTCCGTCATTGCAGTCAATCAAAAGGTTGCTGCAAACACCGTTTACACATGCGTCAGCCGTGCAGGGATTATTGTCATTACATAACGGGATAGGGGAGCAAACTCCGTTAATCACCGTATCCCTTGTGCACGGATTATTGTCGTTGCAGATATGAACGCACTGCCCCTGATGACATTCATCCACTGTATTCGGGTTATTGTCGCTGCAATCCACCGGGGTGAAAACACAACTTCCGCCAACACAGAGGTCAAGGGTGCAGGAATCTCCGTCATAACAAGTCATCGTATCACATGGGTTGGCGCAACCGGGTATTGGATTGTGAAAACAACTTCCGTTAAGACATCCGTCATCGGTGCATAAATCCGCATCAGCGCAATTTGGCGGTGTGTGCTCACAGGTGCCGTCAATACACACGTCAGCAGTGCATATATCATTGTCATTGCAGTTTACCGGCAGGTAACGGCAGCCTACACCCGCACATAAATCAAGGGTGCAGGGATTGTTGTCGTTGCAGGTAAAAGGCGTATGCGTACAGACTCCGTTTGAACATGCGTCAATCGTGCAGTTGTCGCCATCCTGGCAATTAATTTGCGGGTGAGCGCAGTTTCCGTCACTGCAGAAATCATTTGTGCAGGGATTATTATCATCACAGCCAATTGCGGTATTCACGCAAATGCCATTTATGCATTGGTCGGTTGTGCAGGAATTACCATCATCGCAGTTCCCTCCCGAGTGAGTACAGATTCCGTTGGCGCAGTCGTCAACCGTGCAGGGATTTCCATCATCGCAATTGAGAATGGAAGAAACCGCTGCGGTGGCGCGGTCATCTTCGTTTGCGCTATTATTGTTTGGAGTGGAGTCTCCGTCAGGCTGGTCGCTTGCGGTTACTTCCGCAACGTTGGTGTAACTGCCTGAAGCATTTACGGTAGCGGTTAACTGAATTGATTTTGATTGCAGGTAGTTAATTGTTCCTGCATTCCATGTCAGTGTTCCTGCGGAAAAAGCTGCGCCTGCATTGTTGCTTACGTAAGAATATCCGGTTGGCAAATAATCTTTCACCTGCACTCCTGTGGCGTTGAGCAAGCCGTCATTGGTAACCGAGATTGTGAAGGTTACTGCGGAGCCGGGACAGGAAGTTTGCGTGCTTATAGTTTTTGACAGGCGCAGGTCTGCACGGCAAATCAGCAAAGCAATATTTCTTAAATCATTCTCCAGTGAAACAGGAGATGAAATGGAATAATCCGCTTTGGTGAAATCATTTTGCAGGTCGGGATAGCGGTCGGTGCCGGATATTTGCTGCACATTGGTTTCAGGAAGAATGGGGTTGGGCAACCCGATTACGAAAATGTGCGAGCCTTGCCCCTTTACAACATTAGCCGCGCCAACTGCTTCTGCAAGCGCCTGTGCTTTAATTGCTGAAGAAGAGCCTTGCGTAACACCGCCACTTGAATTGATATAAGCCGTGGGAAAACCGTCAGTGAAGAAAAGAATCAGTTGGGCAACTCCTTCCGTATTATTGATTCCTTGCACCAGCATCAGGGCTTCTTCCCAGTTGGTAAATGCATTTACCGTGTTG
>CAYNTN010000275.1:0-3608 GCA_964399995.1 uncultured Ignavibacteriaceae bacterium | reverse complement strand
TTCACGATTGACGATTGACGATTCACGATTCACGATTGACGATTCACGATTGACGTTTCACGAATTAAAGATTCCTATATTAAACATACAAAAATGAGCTTAAAGAATAAAATTAACGAAGATTTAAATACAGCCTTAAAGTCCAAAGATAATACACGTATAGATACTTTACGGTCAATACGCGCTGAAATCTTAAAAATGGATAAGTCAGGATTGAACCGCGAAATGACTGAAGAAGAGGAAATTCAGCTTCTTAGTAAACAGTCAAAGATGAGAAAAGAATCGATTGAGATGTTTCAAAATGCCGGGAGACAGGATCTTGTTGATAAGGAACAATCGCAATTGGAAATAATCAGTGAATATCTGCCGGAACAAATGTCTTCGGAAGAAGCAACCGCTATTATAGTGAAAATATTATCAGAAAAAGGATTCACATCTCAAAAGGATTTCGGAAAAGCAATGGGTGAAGTAATGAAAGAATTAAAGGGTAAGATTGACGGAAAAATAATTCAGGAAATTCTGAAAAATAAATTATCCTGATGAATTAATTTTTTAACTCTTCAAATTCTCCGTATTCAATCCCGCCTTTATAAAGAAAACTTTGAATACACTCGACATTATAATTCTGGCTTTAATTTGTATACCGGCTTTACTCGGCTTCAGAAGCGGCTTATTAAGAAGCATCTTTTCACTCATAGGAATTATTTCAGGACTGTTTCTTGCAACCAGATATAATGAGCAGCTATCCTCATTTATCAAGTTTCTCGGGTTAGATCAAAAAATTTTAAGTCTTGTCTCGTTTATTGCAATTATTATTTTGTGTTATTTCATTAGCATATATTTAGCCGGAAAAATTTCCGGAATGAATACAGTCGTAAAAACTTTCGACAGAATACTTGGGGTGATACTGGGGATATTCAAAGGACTTATTATCGTTAGCTTGTTTTTGATACTGACCACCAACACATTTAATTTATTTGATAAAACGACAGTTTCGAATTCAAAGTTTTACGCAAGTGTAATAAACATAGCGCCGGGTGTCTATGACTATTTGCTGAAATACTTTCCGGATGCCAAAGATTTTTATGAAGAATTAAATAAAATGATTTTTATTCAGTAATATCAGACAATGCAGATTCAGGAAATAAAAAATAAATTAGAATTCGACAGGATAATTAAACGGATAAAGCATTATACATATTCCGGCTTAGGATCTGAAAGATGTGATACTATTAATTTTTATAAAGATGATATTCTCCTTAATGCTGAACTTGATAAAGTTGTTGAAATGAAGGAAATTCTGAATGTTACCGGAGAACTTCCTCTGGATGGCTTAAAAGATATCAGAAATTCAATCAGTAAGATGAAGATCGAAGGCTACTTCATTACTCCAGCTGAATTTTTGCATATACTTGATTTTCTAAGAGTATCCCGAAAACTGTATAAAGTAATTAATGATATTTCAAAATCAGAAAACGGAAAATTTCCTCTTATTTCAGGATTAACTGAGAACATGTTTTATGATAAAATACTTGAGCATAATATTGAGATTACTATAGATGACAGTGGTGAGGTAAAGGATTCCGCGTCTGCTGCATTAAATAAGATAAGGAAGCAAATTAATTCCCACTCATCAAGATTAAGAAAAACTTTAGCTTCAATTTTAAAAAGAGTTTCTGAAAAAGATTATTCACAGGATGATATTGTGACTCAAAGAGACGGACGCTTTGTAATTCCCGTTAAAGTCGAAAATAAAAGGAGTGTTGACGGGATAATACACAGTTCATCCGGAACAGGTGCGACTGTCTTTATTGAACCTACCGAATCAATTAATTTGAATAATGAATTGACCGAACTTCATTTCGAGGAGAAAAGAGAAATTGAAAAGATACTTCGTGAACTCGCCGGACAGCTTTCGGTACATTTGGATGAAATAAAAGTCAACATAGAGGTTCTTTCTGAAATTGATTTTATACAGGCAAAGGCAAAATATGCCATTGAAACAATTTCAGTAAAGCCTACTATTAATAAGCAAAAATTAAATCTTATTAATGCTTTCCATCCTGTTCTTTTACAGACACATAAAAGAACGGAAGTTGTGCCGCTGAATCTTTTAATCGGAGATGAATACAACACGCTTGTAATTTCCGGACCTAATGCCGGCGGGAAAACCGTTGTTTTGAAGACAGTCGGATTAAATCAAATGATGCTCCAGTCGGGAATCCTTGTTCCGGTAAACCCTGAAAGTGATTTCAGAATTTTCGACAATATTTATGTCAGCATAGGAGATGAGCAGTCACTCGAAAATGATCTCAGCACTTTCAGCTCTCATTTGAAATCAATTAAAGAGATTGTTGACAATGCAAATGAAGGTTCTCTCATCCTGATAGATGAAATTGCCAGCGGAACTGATCCTGTACTCGGGAGCGCTCTTTCGGCAGCCATCTTAAATAACTTATCTGAAAAGAATTCCATCACAATTGTTACGACTCACAACAGCGAGCTGAAAGAATTTGCCTATAATACTGATAAGATTGAAAACGCTTCGCTTGAATTTAATGTTGAAAATCTTTCCCCTAATTTTAATTTTGTCACTGGTGTTCCGGGACAGAGCTTTACATTTGAAATTGCAAGAAAGTTTGATTTCCCTGAATCAATATTAAATGAATCGCATAAGTATCTGGATGAAAACGAAAGCCGGCTTGAAGACCTCTTAAAAGATCTGAACGAAACCAAACAGAATTATATTTCGCTTAAGAATAAATCCGATCTTGAAAATTCCAGGTTAACTGCGTTAACGAAGCTTTATGAAAGTAAGCTCAGTGAGATTACAAAAAATGAAAGAGAACTCAAGTATAAAGCAAAATTAGATGCAGAGAAAATCATTAAGGACGCAAATAAACTCATTGAAAAGACAATCAAGGAAATCCGTGAAGACAAACTCACTCCGAAGCAAATTAAGCATGAGTTTACAAGTGAAGCTGAAAAAATTACTGAAATGGAAAGTGTTAGGATTGAACCGGTTGTTCTGAATGAAAAAATTGTGCCTGGTGATAATGTAAGAATTAAGAATTCCTTATCTACAGGTGAAGTAATGGAGTTGTCAAATGAGTTTGTTTCTGTCAATATGAATGGACTCATCATTAAAGCCCGGCTTTCGGAACTTGAAAAAATAAGCAAGAAAGAAGTTAATAGAGAATACTCTAAAGAGTCTATGGTAGAAGTTAAAGAAGGAAAAATAGAATTATCCTTAGACCTGCGGGGAAAGTATTCTCACGAGATAGGCGATGCATTGGAAAAATTCATATATGATTCTATAAACAGCGGACTTAAGGAAGTCAGTATCATACACGGTAAAGGTAGCGGGAAACTGAGAGAAGAAGTGAAGAAACAATTGAAAAAGAATCCACACGTAAAATCTTTCCGTTTAGGAAACTGGAATGAAGGTGATTCGGGAGTGACGATTGTAGAGCTGTGAAATGAGTGTATTGAGTGTGTTGAGTGTGTTGAGTGTGTTGAGTGTGTTGAGTGTGTTGAGTGTGTTGAGTGTGGTTGAGTGTATTGAGTGTGTTGAGTGTGTTGAGTGTGTTGAGTGTGTTGAGTGTGTT
>CAYNTN010000274.1:0-3620 GCA_964399995.1 uncultured Ignavibacteriaceae bacterium | reverse complement strand
AACATTTAACATTTAACATTTAACATTTAACATTTAACATTTAACATTTAACATTAATGAACCCTGTTGTAATATCGACATGGAAACACGGACTTGCGGCGAATGAAGCTGCTTTTAAGATATTAAAAAAAGGCGGGAATTCTCTGGATGCAGTCGAAGAAGGTGTAAAAGTATCTGAAGATGATCCGAAGGTTTTAAGTGTTGGATTTGGAGGTCTGCCGGATGAAAGAGGTGTAGTTACTCTCGACGCTGCCATTATGGACTGGAAAGCGAGAATCGGTGCCGTGATTTGTGTTGAGAATATTCATAACCCGATCAGCTTAGCGCGACTGGTTTTGGAAGATACCGAACATACAATACTTGCAGCGGACGGAGCGTATGAGTTTGCAATTAAGAACGGATTCAAACCCGAGAACTTGCTTACTCCGGAATCAATCAAGCGATTTCATGAATGGAAGCTTACGAAAGGCACAAAGCCGGAAGAAATTCATACGGATGACTTTGAGCTCATAAAAAGTAAACACGATAACATAAATGAAGACGGATTTCATGATACTATTGGAATGGTGGCTATTGATAAAGACGGACATATTTCGGCGTCATGCACAACAAGCGGTATGGCGTGGAAACTTCACGGCAGGGTTGGAGACAGTCCCATTATTGGTTCCGGACTTTACGTTGACGGAGAGATCGGCGGAGCCGCATCAACAGGCAGAGGCGAAGAATGTATCAGAGCCTGCGGAAGTTTTCTCATTGTTGAACTAATGCGAAACGGAAAATCTCCGGTGGAAGCCTGCAGAATTGCATGTGAAAGAGTGTATAAATTGAACCGTCTTTCAAGTCTTAACAGGGATCATATTTTTCAGGTTGGATTTGTTGCGCTGAATATAAAAGGTGAGTACGGTGCATACAGTGTCAGAGACGGCTTTCAATATGCAATAATGAAAGAAGATAAGAACGAATTGTATGACAGCGAATTTCTTTTGAATCAAAAATTTTTAATTGAAGATCTGTAATCATTAATGGACACCTATACAGTAATAAAGAACGGTTTGGTTTTAACCCTTGACAGAAAAGGACAGACGGGATATTACAATATAATAATCCGCAACGGTAAAATCTTTTTAATTGATTATGAAAGGAAGTTCAATGAAAAAGAATTCAGACATAAGAATCCCGATTCGGAAATTATTGAAGCAAGGGATAAGCTTATAATGCCCGGGTTCTTCAATTCCAAACTCGTCTCAGCATATTCTTTAAACAAAATTTTCTTCAGGAAATGCTCTTATCAGAATATCAGTTCATGGCTGTCTCTGAAGCTTATTGACAGATATTTAACAGGCATTGAAAATACGGAGACACTGAGAGATTTACTGAAAATCGTTTACAGGCGTTCATTAAAGAACGGGGAAATATTTATTAATGAGTGCAGCACCGGCATTGGAAAGGATTTTGCCGATATTTATTTTACGGACTTTGAATGGATAAAGCAGTATTACAATCTGACGTCTTATGATTTTAATATTTTACCGGGAAGTGAAGGGAAAATTTCCTATGGATTTGTTACAGATGAAAACATCAACAATTATTCACTTTCATCCATAAAGAAAAATTTAACCGGGAAGAAAATTAAGTTATTCATTGAAGGCTCGCTTTCGGATAAATCATTTGAATCAATTAAGAAAGTATTCGGAAAGCCTTTTATCAACGTACTGGCTGACATGGATCTCGTGTCAGCGGATACAATAATTTCAAATCCGACTCATCTGAACCCCGTGGAACTTGAAATACTTGTTCAAAAGAAAGCTCACATTCTTGTATCTCCTTCGGATTATGTCAATCTTTCATATCGAACGATTGACATAGATGAATTAATATTATCAGAAGCTAATATGATTATAGGGACCGGGTATACCGGGAATGATGTTTTATCAGAGCTGAAGCTTCTTTCACAATTAGTTTCAAAAAATATTCTTTCATCTGAAAATATAATCCGGCTTGCAGTTTATAATCCATCGGTAATGTTCGGTGTTTCAAATTTAACAGGATCAATAGAAAGGAACAAATCAGCCGACCTGATTTTTTTTGATTTGAGTGATTTAAGAAACACTCTTACACTTCCTGAAGCAGACAGTGAGAATGTAAGTGAGTTCATTATTCAAAACCTGACTGCAAAGGACATAAGTGATGTGATGATACGGGGAGAAATTCTGATAAGAGACAAAAAGGAGCAAACTGATTACGAAGCGGGCAACAAAACTGATGAAATTTCAAAGAAGCTTTATAGAGCCGGGAAATATTTTGAGTATAAGGAAAAATACTTAATGCGCGTAAGAGTGGATAAACTGGGAGCTAATGCAGATGAAGATGCAGAGGATGAAACAAAAGAGGAAATTTTTGTAGATTTGACTGAAACCGGAGAATATGTTGGTGAAGGAGAATTTACCATACTCGGAACAAAAGAAGAAGAGTTTGAAAAACCGAGAGAAAGAGACATTCCAAAAACAGATAAACATCCGGGATTAAAAGAAATTAAATCACTGGAAAATGACATGAATCTATTTGAAGGTCTGGAAGATAAAGAGGAGATTCAGAAGCTGAAAAAGCCTTTGGAAAAGAAGACACCTGATAAAAAAATTACTGAAGACATTGATAAAGATAAAATTGAGATTAAAGATGTGAGACCATTGCAGTTTGATGACACTGTTATAAAACCCGTCCCGAATGAAGAGAAACTATCCGGGGATGTAAAAGAGGAGATAGATGTAAAAAAGGAACCTGAGCCTAAGACACCTCAAAAATTAAAATTCGGATTCAGAGATGATGAGTGAGTTGCTTTAAGTTTGTAAGTTTATAAAGTTTATAAAGTTTATAAAGTTTATAAAGTTTATTGAGTTTATTGAGTTTATTGAGTTTATTGAGTTTATAAAGTTTATTGAGTTCATTAAGTTCATTATGTTCATTAAGTCTAACAAGTAAACCCGTGTGCGGAAACCTGAAAATAAATTTATTATTCTAAAATGAAAATTGCTACTTTACTTTATATCAAAAATGAAGAAGGCGAATATCTTCTGATGGAGCGGCTGAAGGAACCGAACAGGGGAAAGATGTCACCGCCTGGAGGAAAGCTTAATACTGAGGATCCGGAGACACCTTCGGAATGTGCTGTCAGGGAAGCTTTTGAAGAATGTAAAATTATTTCAAAACCTGAAGACTGGAAACTGCTGGGAATAATTTCTGAAAAGAATTTTCCGGGAATCGGAAATATCATGATCTTTCTTATGGAATATAAATTTCCGCTGAATATACTACCGGAGAAATGTGACGAAGGTGAGTTTTATTTCATTCATCCGGATAATTTTTTCGAATATGATATTCCTGTAACAGATAGATTATTTATGTGGGAAAAGATATTGAAAAGTAACGGGGAAATTTTTCAGATGAGACTTGATTGCAGCAATTACCCTGAGATAGTGTTTTAAACGCGAGACGCGAGACGCGAGACGCGAGACGTGAGACGTGAGACGCGAGAAACTTTACAAACTTTACAAACTTTACGAACTTAACAAACTTTACAAACTTTACAAACTTTACAAACTTTACAAACTTTACAAACTTTA
>CAYNTN010000273.1:0-3661 GCA_964399995.1 uncultured Ignavibacteriaceae bacterium | reverse complement strand
TGACGAATAAAAGTTTTGCAGACTTTCCCCTTAAGCCACTTGGGTACCACACCTTTCAATTATCAATTAAAAGAGCGGGAAACGGGACTCGAACCCGCGACATCAACCTTGGCAAGGTTGCGCTCTACCAACTGAGCTATTCCCGCAAACGAATGCAAATTAGTTCACGCATCTTTTTTATTCAAGTCTATTCATACAATGAACAATGATCAATGAACATTGAATAATGAACAATGATATTAATGTTTTTCAACCTCAAACCCCATACTTCATACTTCATACCTCATAACTCATACCTAATACCTCATAACTCTCCGCATTCAAAATCAAGAACACGTATTGTATTATCATAATACTCTTTTGCTCTGTCAGGAGAACTTCCAATGCAAACTACTCCGAGTTTACCGAATTCGGACAATGCGCCGATCAGATGAAATACTACTCCTTCCTGTGCAGCTCCGTCATACATCAGTCCATGAAACATTGCAATGTCAATCAGATCATTAGGAGTTGTTCCGATATAACGGTCGCTTTGGAGATTATCGGATGCAAAATAATATCTCTGGTTTCCGCTTGCAGTAAGATAAACTCCTTTATCCGCATGATATTGCCCGTCCGCAAGAAACTGCATCATCATAAAGGGATGTGTTGTTCCGCCTTTGCGTAGATTGATTTCAATAGCATAATGTTTCCAGCTGCCGTCGTCCTGTCTCACAGAAATAAAGTCAACTGCAAACCGGCCAAGTACACCTTTCTTAGACAGTGAGCATGCCACTTTCTTTCCGATTGCACCAAGAGCAGGGGCATATTCTATGTCTGCCGGAAAAATCGCCCCAAGGAATATTTGTCCTTCATCTCCGCCAAGCAGCTGGTCGTGAGTGCTGGCGATGTCGATCTTTTCCGAAGTATAAATGACGCATTGCACGGAAGGTGATACTTTTATTTCACCTTCAAGAAACTCCTCTACAATTCCTTCCATTTGGTAAAACTTTTCAAAGAACAATTCCTTACTCACTTCATGGGCAACCGGCTTTATATTATCTGACAAAGACAAAAGAATATTAGCCTCAAGAAATTCATCAATCTTAAATTCCGGATATTTGTAAATTGCATTTCCGTCGCCGCTGAATCCGTCATTCATTTTGACAACTGCTTTCCGGATTGCAGGGTTCTTCTTTTTCAGACGGGCAAGCGCGGCTGCTATGTCTTCTTTTGTCTTTAGATCCTCACTTCCATCGGGCATATCAATTCCGCACTCTCTGAATGTCTTTCTTGCGCCTGATTTTGAGCCCTCATAGAATCTCGAAGGATCAGTTCCGAACAAGGGTATCTCAAGCTTTACTGCTAGAGATTTTTCAAGCGGTGTAATATTGTAGCATGTAAGATGGGTTGAAGATTTGTCTGTGATAAGACTCTTTATCCTGTCAATAAGCCTCGGGCGTTTAAGTATTTTTTCAGTAAGCGGTCTGTGTGAAAGGTCAAAACAGCTAAGCATTGTCAGACGCTGTCTTGCATGATGACCGGTGATTCCCTGAAGCAGATGCAGATAATAGTCAATGATCACATCCGACAGAGGCATGCTTGAAATATAAATTATTCTGGTTCGCGGCCACCGCAACAACATGAGAAGGCATAGCAGTCTCTCTTCATAATGAATTGATCCCTTCAGACTTGACAATATCTCCATATCAAGTGTTAGCGAAGGAATAATAACAACTGTTCTCGGCGCATACTTATCCGGAAATATTTTTTCATACTGTGCCGTCATGCCTTTCTGAATTTCTTCAAAGAGTTTATGCTCTTGCGGAGTACCGAATCCGGGTCCCGGATCACTGAACTCAAAGATTTTCCTATTGAGATTGAAATCGTTTGTCATGATTCTGTTTTATGTTTAATGCAAATTACTTTTAGAATTATTCAAGATAAAGTTAATTTTTAAAACAACTATGCCGGTTATGTAAATATATTAATCTTTTAATGGAACAATACAAATTTTATTTTGAGCTATGCTAAATAATTACTTTACAATAAAAGAACTTGCCGGATATTTGAGCAACAACATTTCAGGGGGTCTAATCAAGGACATCTATACTCAGGAAAAAAATAAACTGCTTATTGAGGTATATAATAATAATCGCGGTTTGAAGATACTTGAGTTTTCAGTTGAAAAAGGATTTAACTATCTCATGCTAAAAGATCATTACTCAAAAGCTAAAAAGAACTTTGCCGGTCTGTTTCAAGAGGCTTATGACAAGGTAATTAAAAAAATAACACAATATAAAAATGACAGAGCAGTATCTTTTGAAACGGAAGATGACATGGAACTGATTTTTACTTTCATTTCCAATAAGCCGAACTGCTTTTTATGTAAAGGGGAATTTGTTATAAATGCATTTAAAGATAAAAATGAATATTTGGGCAAGAAAATTTCTGTTATACTCCCTTTACCAAATCTGCTTTCACCTGAATTATCTGATATTGCGGTTGAAAGATATGTAAAACTAAATTACAGGAAGTACGGTGATCTTTATTGTAAGGAGGTTTTGTTCAGAAGTAAATTATGCGGAAAAGAAATATTGACTGAACAAACTTTAAAAGAAATTGTACATGGTTTTAAAGCGATTGATATGGAGTTGATGAACCCTGATTTTCTACTTTATTCAAACGATAAGTCATATTATTTATCTCTTATAAAGCTAAATCATCTTATCAATTTTGAAGTGAAGATATATAATAACATAAACTATTTAATTTCAAACTACATTAAGTATAAATTTAAAACTGAAAAGACAAATATTCTTAAGAAGAACAAGTTGGAAGAAGTTACCGGTAAGATTGCTCAAATAGAAAAAAAGATTAAGGGAATTAAAACTCAGGTACAACATTGTGAGGAATGGAAAAGGCTGAAAACATACGGAGATATAATTCTTCAGAATGTGCACTTAATAAAAAAAGGAGATAAAGAGTTTTCTTATGATCAGAGTAATGGTTTGAAATTAATTATAAAGCTGAAAGAGGAATTATCTCCTCCGGAAAATGCAGGATATTATTTCGATAAATATAAAAAGCAAAAGGGATCAGTTGAAATATTACAGAGACGAATTCTTAATTTTGAAAAGGAAAAAAAGAATCTTGAATCTGAGCTTCAAAAGATCAACAGCATGACTGAATATAAATCATTGATTAAAGAAGAAAAAAAATCTGAAGAGATCAAAAGCGATGAAACATCTAAATTCAGGAAATTTAAGCTGAATGAAAAATATGAAGTGTGGGTAGGAAAGGACAGCGTTTCAAATGACTTACTTACAACTAAATATGCAGCGCAGAATGACTTATGGTTTCACGTCAGAGGAGCAAGCGGATCACATACTGTTTTAAAAGTCAGTAATAAAAAAGAAGATGTGGAAAAAGATTTCATTATACGTGCAGCTTCAATTGCAGCATATTACAGTAAAGCCCGAAATGCATCTAACGTTCCTGTAGCTTATTGTGAAAAGAAGTATGTTAAAAAGAAAAAAGGATTTAAATCCGGAACCGTTGTCATGGAAAGGGAGAAAGTGATATTTGTGAAACCGGCGCTTCCTTTATGAGCTATGAATTATGAGCTATGAGATATGAGGTATGAGGTATGAGGTATGAGGTATGAGGTATGAGGTATGAG
>CAYNTN010000272.1:0-3705 GCA_964399995.1 uncultured Ignavibacteriaceae bacterium | reverse complement strand
TGATGAAGCTATTTCTATGTTTAACAAATCAATTGATTTGAGACCGGACTTTGCTGAATCTTATTTTGGTGCCGGAAATGTTTTCAGCGAACAGAATAAATTCTCTGAAGCTAATGAAATGTATAAAAAGGCAATAAAACTAGATTCGACCAATAGCGAAGCTTATAATAAATTAGGATTAAACTTAGAGGAAGAGAAAAAATATGCGGAGGCTGTTGAAGTTTACAAAAGAGCCAAAGAAAACATTCCATCCGGCTCGGAATATTTCAACATTAAAATTGAAGAGTTAAAGAGTAACAAATAAGAGTTAACTTTTCGGGTATCAGAAATACAACAGGTAGGGGCTGTCCATAAAGAAATTTTTTGCCTCAAAGACTCAAAGACTCAAAGAAATAAATTTGAATTCCAGGCATCTTTGAGCCTTTGAGTCTTCGAGGCTTTTTCACTAAATGACTTTTGGACAGCCCTACAAAAACCTGAAAGGTTTATACGAAAGCTCAACTTAAGTTATAGATTTTAACTTGAAACTGATTTAAAGCTCGGCCATTTCTTCAAGATCAAAAAAATCCTTATACCTGGTTGGAGGAAGTTCTTTCAATGCAATCCCCGCCTGTTCGGTTGTGGGAGGAATTCCGTGCCACTTGTAATTATCTTCCATAAACGAAACTCCCTTCCCCATAAATGTATTTGCAATGATAACTTTAGGCTGTCCTTTGAATGCTTTAGCCTCATCTACAGCATCGAGTATCTGCTGCATGTCATGCCCGTCAATCTCATACACTTTCCAGTTGAAGGCTTTAAATTTATCGGCAAGCGGTTCAAGTGCAAGAACGTTTTCCGTACGATTATCAATCTGACATCTGTTTCTATCAACAATCATCGTCAGATTATCTACCTTGTGATGCGCAGCTGTCATCATGGCTTCCCAGATCTGTCCTTCCTGCAATTCCCCGTCACCGTTTATGCAGTAAACGTAATTATCCTTTTCGTTCATTCTGAGACCTAAGGCAGTTCCTACCGCAACGGACAATCCCTGTCCTAATGAACCTGAAGCAATTTCAACTCCCGGAGCGCCATGCCCGTACGGAGCAGCAGGATGTCCCTGTAATCTTCCGTTTATTCTTCTTAAGGTTTTCATTTCTTCAATATGAAAAAATCCTCTTCGTGCAAGTGTTGCATACCAGACAGGTGCAATATGACCAATTGAAACAAAGAAATAATCTCTTTCCGGGTAATGGATGTTTGCATTGTCGATGTTAAGTTTATTGAAATACATTGCAGTGAAAATATCTGCCATCCCGAGAGGTCCGCCGGAATGTCCTGTTTGCGCAATCACCAGCATATTAATTATGTCTCTTCTTATTTGACGAGCCATTTCATTTAGCTCTTCGACTGAATTTAAATTCGGATTTTTACTCATAGTTTAATTTATTTTTTATAAAATTTCATCAGACGGCAAATTTCTGCCATTTTTTATTTTCTATTAATAATTTCCAGTATGGGTGTAATGTGCCTTAACAAAATTATTATACTGATTGAAGCACAGAATGAAAAAAGAAATCCGAACTGATCTTCAATTGACAGCAAATGGGAATTATTGAATTTCAGAATAAAATCCTGAAAAAAAACTACTGACATGGGTAATAAAATCAGAGAAATGACAGTTGATATATGCACATTCTTAATAAATCCATTCATTACAAAATAAAGTATCAACCAGATTATTACCAAAGTGAAATTTATAACCATCATTATTCCCGCACCTGTTGCAAGTCCTCTTCCGCCTTTAAGTTTAAGCCAGACTGAATAATTATGACCAATCAGTAAGAACAGCGAAGGAAATATTACAAACTCCGGAAGCATTCCGGAATAGTATAAATACCAAACAACTGGGAGCAGACCTTTTAAAAAATCAATTATCAAAACTACAGCACCGTCAGCTTTGGAATTGGTTACTTCAAATGTATTCCGGGCTCCGGCATTCCCGCTACCTTCCTTAAGAATATTCTTCTTATATCTGAATTTAACTATCAAATAAGAAGTTGGAAATGAACCAATGAAATAAAATAAAATGCAGATTAATATTATGGACATCAATCTGTTATTTTATTTCAATCGGTCTTGCGACCATGATTCCGCTTTGCTTAGCATTACCCATCAGATAATCCTGAAGTTCAGCACCCGAGATTTCAACCTGACCTCCCTTCAAAGAAGCGTTAAGCAGATAAGTATTTCCATCCTGTTTATAAACGTAGCCCGTGTGTGAAACATCAAGTCCGTCTATCGATGTTGTAATTCCAATAATATCTCCATTTTGAAGCTTATCATAAACAGATGCAACATTCTCTTCAGGAATGTAAAATTTCTGTCTTGAGTTGATCATGGACTCAACGTTTTGCATTTCGCTTACATATTCATCATTATTTGACAGCTGTTTATAAGAATTAATATGTGTTGTCATAAAATCAATATTCTTATCATACGGAATTCCGCCAATTTCCTGAGTGATATCAACTACTATACCCTTCTTTGCATTATCATAAATCCAGTCTGAAAAGTAGTGAAGACGTGAAGGATATCCGGTATTCTTACCGTCTCTGTATCTGATTTTCTCAAGTTCACTTTTATAATCTTCAAATTCTGATTTACCTTCCTTTATGAGCCTTGAAAAAATCAGAGCATTCTCAACAAATGTCACACAATCCAGTCCGGTAATCATTATTACAACTTCCTCGGCTGACGGATTCTCATCAAGTGTCCCGGCTACATAAGGAGTTCCGATAAAGGTTTTCCCTACTTCAACAATCACTTCATTCAAAGCAAGACTTGCCAATGATGCGTCAAAAGATTTAAGCTTCTTTGTGCATTTCATTTTTTCATAATCGTCAGCTTGATTCGTAAGATTCGTAAGATTCGTAAGATTCGTAAGATTCGTAAGATTTGTAAGATTAGATGATGATACCTGATGTGCAAATAAGAATGAAATTAAAAACAAAAAAAATATTTTAGTTCTCAGCAACAATAAGTTTGTTTTTTTAGATTTTATTTAATTTAAACATTATTAATCTTAATTTAAACGAAAAATAAGTTGACAAAAATAAATAAAGCAGCGAAAGTAAAGATCAGAAAAGCAAAAAAATCTGATTCGGGAGCTATCCTAAAATTAATTACTGATCTTGCAGAATTTGAAAAACTGAATCCTCCGGATAAAGCTGCTTCAAAAAGGCTTTTAAATGATGCATTTTCAAAAAAACCTCTGTTCAGAATTTTACTCGCTGAAATAGGAAATCATGTTGCAGGCTATGCATTTTATTTCTTTACTTACTCATCTTTTCTAGCAAGGAGGACTTTATATTTAGAAGACATTTATATTTCGGAAGAATTCAGGTCAAAGGGAATAGGAAAATTATTTTTAAAGAGATTAACGAAAGAAGCAAAAAAGAATAAATGCGGCAGAATTGAATGGGTAGTGCTTGACTGGAATGTAAATGCTATAAGATTTTATGAGAATCTTGGAGCAACTGAACTTAAAGAGTGGAAGACATTTCGATTAAATCTATAGCTGCTAGTTCCTAGTTACTGGTTACTAGTTGCTAGTTGCTGGTTGATAGATTCACGATTGACGATTCACGATTGACGATTCACGATTGACGATTGACGATTCACGATTGACGATTCACGATTGACGATTGACGATTCACGATT
>CAYNTN010000271.1:0-3705 GCA_964399995.1 uncultured Ignavibacteriaceae bacterium | reverse complement strand
AGAATTAAGAATTAGGAATTAAGAATTAGGAATTAAGAATTAAGAATTAGGAACTAAGAATTAAGAATTAGGAATTAAGAATTAAGAATTAGGAATTAAGAATTAAGAATTAGGAATTAAGAATTAAAATTTAAAAATTTAAATTACAGTTGACTACTTACGTATTACGAATTACGATTAACGATTAACGATTAACGATTAACGATTAACGAGCAACGAATAACGAAACCAAAATGGACATACTAACCTTACTTCTCGTAATCCCGCTGCTTACTGTCATTGCGATTTTATTCAGCAGGAACAGTAATCAGGTGCGGATCAGTGCTGCCACAGGGACAGGAATTCAGTTTATTCAAACGATCAATCTTATTTTTGCATATCTTTCCCAAAGAAATTCCGGAAATATCGATGAGATGGTTTTCACGAAGAGTGTCCTGTGGTTTAAAACATTTAACATATATTACAGTATCGGTGTAGACGGAATCTCGGTTTCAATGATTGCTCTTACCGGAATTGTAACTTTTGCGGGAGTGCTTGCTTCATGGAAAGTAATAAATCTTCAGAAAGAGTTTTTCATTTCCCTGATAGTACTTTCAACAGGGGTTTTCGGATTCTTTATTTCTCTTGATCTCTTTACGATGTTCCTGTTCTTCGAACTTGCTGTCATACCAATGTATCTTCTCATAGGAATTTGGGGCAGCGGGAAAAAGGAATATTGTGCAATGAAGCTGACTCTGATGTTGATGGGAGCTTCGGCATTGTTGCTTGTAGGCTTGCTGGGGCTCTATGCACACTCAGCGGGAACCGCAGGAGGACCGCTTACTTTCAACTTACTTGAAATTGCAAAATTAAATTTACCGGTTGAAGTTCAGAAAACATTCTTCCCGTTTGTATTCATCGGATTCGGAGTTCTGGGAGCATTATTCCCGTTTCATACATGGTCACCTGACGGACATTCATCCGCTCCTACTGCAGTTTCAATGCTTCATGCGGGAGTACTCATGAAAATGGGTGGTTACGGTTGCCTGAGAGTGGCAATGTATCTGATGCCTGAAGCTGCAAATGAGATGGGATGGATATTTATCATACTGACTTCGATCAGCATTGTTTACGGAGCATTCGGAGCTATAGTACAAAAAGATCTGAAATACATTAACGCATATTCTTCAGTCAGTCACTGCGGTCTAGTACTGTTTGCAATTCTGATGGTAAATACTACCGCAATAAACGGTTCAGTGATTCAGATGATCTCTCACGGACTTATGACAGCGCTCTTCTTCGCACTCATCGGGATGATTTACGAAAGGACGCATACAAGAGACATACGTTTTATGGGAGGATTAATGAAGGTAATGCCGTTCCTTGCAGTTTGTTATATGATAGCCGGATTTGCATCACTTGGACTTCCGGGTTTAAGCGGATTTGTTGCCGAGATGACCATATTTGTCGGGGCTTTCATGCACACTGATACATTCCACAGAGTTGTGACTATTATTGCATGCTCATCAATAGTAATTACAGCCGTTTATATCTTAAGAGTTGTCGGTACTATTTTACTCGGACCTGTAACAGATGACAAATTCAACTCAATCACAGATGCGGAGTGGCATGAAAAAGCTGTTACTGTAATGCTGATAGTTGCGATAGCGGGAATTGGTTTAGCCCCTTTCTGGCTGTCCGATATCATTACACAGAGCCTTGGATCCATTATACTTAAATTAAATCCGTTATAGAGGTTATTATGACTTTGGAACAATTTTTATTAATGAGACATGAACTAATACTGATATTTATATCAGTAGTAATACTAATTTCCCTTCTTTTTTTTGGCAAGGAGAACAGATTTAAAATATTACCATTAAGCATCGTACTTTTTTTTGTAAATACCATCTTAGGATTTGTGCCAATTGAAACCGGAACTTTGTTCGGAGGAATGTACAGAACAAATGATATGATCATTCTCTTTAAGAATATTCTTAACATAGGTGTTTTGATAGTTCTCATACAATCTGCAGGATGGCTTGTAAAGAATAAAGAACATTTTGAATTTACCGGAGAATACATTTTCATAATTATTTCTTCGCTTATCGGCATGGACTATATGATCTCAGCCGGAGATTTCCTGATGCTGTTTATCGGACTTGAGCTTGCTACCATTCCAATTGCGGCATTAGTTGCTGCAGATACTTTAAAAACAAAGTCATCCGAAGGAGGGGTTAAACTTATTCTGAACGCCGCGCTTTCATCAGGAATTTTGTTGTTTGGAATTTCTATTCTGTACGGGATCACTGGCTCAGTTTATCTTAATTCAATAAGCACAACTTTTGAGAATAATAATTTATCAATACTTGCATTTATTTTTATTTTTACCGGCATAGCTTTTAAAATTTCAATTGTTCCGTTCCATCTGTGGACAGCGGATGTATACGAAGGCGCACCGGTAAATATTACTTCTTATCTGTCTGTAATTTCTAAAGCTTCATCGGTATTTATTCTGATAATACTGCTGTTTACCGTTTTTCAGTCAATAGCTATTCAGTGGAATAGTGTCGTGATATTCACCAGTGTTCTTACAATGACCATCGGAAATCTTTTTGCAATACGTCAGCAAAATCTAAAACGGTATCTTGCATTTTCTTCTATAGCGCAGGCCGGTTTCATAATGCTTGGTATAGTAGGAGGTTCAGCACTTGGTTTCAGTTCGGTAATTTATTTTTTACTGATCTATATTTTTTCAAATCTCGGAGCTTTCGGCGTGGTTGCGGTCATTTCAAATGCGACAGGCAAAGAAAACATTGATGACTATAACGGATTGTATAGGACAAATCCGAAATTAAGTCTTGTGATGATGCTGTCTTTATTCTCTCTTGCAGGCATACCGCCAGTAGCAGGATTCTTCGGGAAGTTCTTTTTATTTACATCAGTTGCCGTGCAGGGAAATTATATACTGTTGTTTATTGCAGTCCTTAATGCGACGATATCCCTTTATTATTATTTGCTGATAGTAAAGGCAATGTTTATAAATCAGAATGAAAACCCGATAGAAAAAATAGAAAGTGACGGATATGCCAAGGTCGGAATGGTAATTTGTGTGATCGGAATATTGACGCTTGGTTTCGCCGGGTCATTGTTTGATTATATAAACTCTTTGAGCTTCGGCTTGAAATAGATTTGTAAGATTAATCTTATGAATCTTACGAATCTTATAAATCTTATGAATCTAAACAGCGGAAAACATATAATAAAAGAAATCGAAGGTGTAAGATGCACACTGCTTGAAGCCGGCATCTCTGAAGACCGGATGAAGTTTTTAAAGCATCTTATGGAGCACAACGGCTATACTGTAAAAGTTGATAAAGAGGCAAAGAAAGATGAAGCTCTTCCTGATACTTATGTAATCGGTGTAACAAGCATTTCCTTCAATCCGGTCATAGCAGTTTATCAGAGGATGTTAAGAGACTTTGAAGGGCATGTTGTGACGCCGGATTACTGGAAACAGAAGTCTGATAAAAGTTCGGGGTGGTACTGGAAAGCAGTTAACAGTTAGCAGTCAACAGTTTGCAGTTTACAAAATTTTAGACAGCTAAGGAAAAAGCCGGAAAGATAAATTCTTCCGGCTAATCCCTTTCCTAATTCTTAATCCCTAAACAGGCATAGCCAGAACCAAAAATGAAAATGATTTTTAGTTCATATCTTATTTTGTGC
>CAYNTN010000270.1:0-3732 GCA_964399995.1 uncultured Ignavibacteriaceae bacterium | reverse complement strand
TCAGCGCCATCGGTTCGATTCCTGCCTAATGCGTTCCCACATTCGTTCCCACACTTTGATGGGAATTCAGGCAAATCGGGGCGACCGACCGCGAACACTATACAAGTGAAATCCTTGATTTTACAAGGGACTTAGGGACGCCCTGAAACTGCTTGAGATTTAAGTTATACAACCGTAGGGGTCACCATCTGCCAACAACTTGTTGACGAACCCGTGTCCTCTTGTGGCGGCATCGGCAGGCCGATTCCGCATGGTTCGATTCCCGTAGGGGTCACCACCTTCCAGCGACTTATTGACGAACCCGTGCCCCCTTGTGGCGGCATCGGCGAGCCGATTCCGCGTGGTTCGATTCCCGCAAGCGTCACCATCTTCCAACAGCTTCGTGACACACCCGCACCGGGCCCGCACCGATTTTATCGCGCAGCGGAACTTTTCGTTAACCCTGTTTCTTTAGCCTTGCACCGACCCGCCCCCTGGGGGCATTGAACGGGAAAGCTTGGCAGCATGAAAGAAGCGATGCAGGCATTTGGCGAACAGCTGAACCGCAAGAGCATTTGGGCGATAGCCTCGCTGGAACATGGGCTGGGGCGCATCCTTTTTGCCTGGATCGCGATCGCCGCCGCGCTGTGCGCGCTGCGCATCGTCTTTGCCGCCACCCCGATCGACAGCACCGCTTCATTCCTGCAGACGGCGCTGCCCTATCTGCTGGTCGTCGGCGCGCCGGTCGCCGCCTACCGGATCGGCGACGCGCTGTTCCCGCGCGGCGCGCTGTATGAACAGCCGCACATCCGCCTTGCCCGCTATGGCAAGTGGAAGCCGGTCGATTGCCTGACCGCGCGCCAGCACAGATTGTTCGGCCCAACGGGCATGATGGCATCGCTGGTGATCGGCATGATGCTGAATGTGCCGGTGCGCAGCCTGGAATTCCTTGCAGCCGTGCCCGCGATGAACGGCCATGCGCCGGTCTGGGGGCAAATATTGATGGCGGCGATGACGATGGATGTGGTGGTGATGAACTTCCTCTACATGATCGCCTTCATGATGGCGCTGCGCAGCGTCCCCTGGTTCCCGCGCATGCTGTTGCTGGTGTGGGGCGTGGACATATTGTCGCAGATCAGCATCGCCCATTTCGTGAGCAACGCGCCCAACCTGCCGGAAGCGGTGGGATCGGCGATGGGCGACCTGCTGGCGGGCAATGTGAAAAAGGTCGCGATCAGCGTCGCGATCTGGCTGCCCTATCTGCTGCTGTCGGAAAGGGTCAATCTGACCTATCGGGGGCGGGTGGCGAAGGTTCCCGCAAACTAGCCAGCGCGATCGCGCCGATGGTGAGCGGATAGAGATAATATGCGGCGCCGTCATAAAGCGAGTAAACAAGCAATCCCGAAATTCCGGCGATAGCGGGAATATTGGAGCGGTTCCACAGCACGCTCTTCTTCCAGCTTATCATGGAAATCAGCATGGTCGGCACAAGCACCAGGCCAGCAATTCCGGTCGACAGGAATATTTGCAACGGCCAGTTATGCGGATGCTTTACTCCAGGCGGCAGACCCGGTGCGTTGTACATCGACTGATCCAGCCCCCAGCCAAACAATGGACGCATCATCGCCCGTTCAAATACGTCGCGCCATACATCCAGCCGACCTGACGAATATTCATTTACGCCCGAAGCCTGCGCACCCCGGAACAAGCTTTGCACGCCATACATATCGTTGCCGCCGGGCAGTAACAAAGCCAGTGGGGCTGCCAAGACGAGGCTGCCCAGCAGCACGGCAGCGGTGCGCCTGCGATCGCCCGCAGCCAATAATGTTGCAACCAGCGAAGCGACAAACATTGATACTACTGCGCCACGGGTTCCGGTCCATAGCGCAGAACCCCATGCACCGATGGTCAGCACGACAAAAGCTGCGGGCACCCGGCCCGCTTTGCCGCCGGTCGTAAGTATCGAAACGCCACTGCACAACGCAGCCAGCGAAAAGAACCCGACATACCGCACATTGGCTAGGCCGGGGACGGCGTCCATTGTCCACTCTTTCGGCGTGGGCCAGCGGATCGCCACCGTTACTGCCCAAATTGCCAAATATATTGTTACACCCAGACCGAGGACGAGCCACATTCTTTCTGAAAAATCATCATTCATTACTCTTATGAGAAATTTCATAGAAAGGTAAAAAATTGCGAGCAATGCAAATTGTATTAAAGCAATAAATGAATTGAATTTATCATATGCAACAAAAACGGTCATCCATATGCATATTGTCGCCATACATATCATAATATGTCTAAATTTCTTCCTATAACAATTCCATTCCTGAAAAATTGAGAAGCTATATATAAATGCAAAACCTATAAAAATAGCATGAAAAAATGTAACGTTAAGTGAATATAACCTCACTGCTGTGCTTTTTGCATTATAGCCGACAAACAAGTCCATCGGTGCAATCGCCATTATTGCCGGTAGCAACAATAAAAGTGCTATCGACAAATGACCGTGAGACTTTGAGGGACTTTTATCCGGAAAACCCACCATGCACGAATTGATACCGCCATTCCGCACCGCGCTCAATACCCCCTTCGCTTGCGCCCTGGCGGCCTGCCTGTCGAATGCAGCTATAGTGGCTGATTGGCCTGCGGGAAAACAGGTGACCCGACATCCAGGTCAACACCTTCAAATTGACGGTTCAAATCATCTATATCTAACGGCATATAACAATAGTAACATATTGTGATTCGGCGATTTTTTCCGCGCGTTTTGTTGTAAAAATGCCGCATGGTTAACAAAACCCTAAAATAAGATACTGTTAAAATTGCGTAAATTTTAGTTGTTGACCTTGGCAAGGGTTTGGCGGGATGTTTGCAGCATCAAGGGTGGACCTAGCGAATGGGCCGGCGCGATGCTGGCAATAAAATAACAGGGTCGCGACGGTTCAGTCACTACCCCCCTTGATCTTTCTGACCCGGCAATATTCCGGGCGGGGAGACTCTCAAATATGTGAAAAGGGGTAGTATCATGCGTAAATTTGTAACTTCGTTCCTGCGTGACGACAGCGGCGCTTCGGCAGCTGAATATGCTCTGATCCTTGCCGTGGTCGGTTCGGTTATCGCGATTGCCGCGCTCGGCCTCGCCGGTGCAATCGGTGGCGCCATGGACGATGCCAAAACCTGCATCGACAATCCGACCACTACAAACTGCTAATTGGTCATAATCGCCGCCCGCTGCCTCGTGCGGCGGGCGGCATCTGATTCCTTGGACTGAATCTGGGGCGCAATAAAAGGGCGGGGCAAAAATGTTCGCTAACCGGAATATCGTCATCATTGCGATTGCGGCCCTGCTGGGCATCGTCGCCGTCATCCTGGCCAACAGCTATCTGTCAGGCGTCGAGAGGCGGCAGGAACGCGCCGCCGAAGACAACCGGCTGGTCCAGATTGCCGTTGCCCGTGTGCCCATGGCCTATGGCACCGCGCTGACCACCGAAAATATCCGCATGGTCAGCTGGCCCGCCACCTCCGTGCCCGCAGGGGCATTCCAATCCACCAAAGCACTTCTCGGGGCCGAGGCACGTGTCGTGCTGCGCCCGATCGAGGCGGGTGAACCCATTCTTCCCGGCAAGATCACTGGCCCCGGCGGCCGCGCCAGCCTTTCGGCGCTGATCGAGCCTGATATGCGCGCGGTCGCCGTGCGCATCAACGATGTCGCCGGTGTCGCCGGTTTTGTGCTGCCCGGCGATACCGTCG
>CAYNTN010000269.1:0-3750 GCA_964399995.1 uncultured Ignavibacteriaceae bacterium | reverse complement strand
ATAAGGTAATAAGGTAATAAGGTAATAAGGTAATAAGGTAATAAGGTAATAAGGTTAACTTTTAAAGAATTTATTTTCTATTAAGGTTAAAAAGAAAATAGGTTTATTTGGGTTATGTGTTCAGCCTTGAGTGAGGTACTTTTTGATGAATAAATATCATTTGATAATAAACAAGAATGAAACTTTTTGGTTCTGGCTATGCCAGTTTAGAAATTACGAGTTGGTTACAAGTTTTAAGTGATAAAAAAAACAAAAATCAAAAAACAAAATCTAAAATCTGAAATTCCAAAACTGTAATTCCAAATTCCAAATTTAAAAAAAGTTTGAAAGCAAAAATATTAACTATTGGGGATGAAATATTAATCGGGCAGGTGGTGAACACCAATGCTGCGTTTATTGGGGAAAAATTATTCTCAATAGGTATTCCTGTTGAAAAGACTGTAGTCATTGGCGATGAGGAGAATATTTTGCTTTCTGAATTAGAGGACTCGTTTAAAAATTATGATGTGACAATAATCACCGGCGGATTGGGACCGACTCATGATGATATTACAAAGCCAACATTAATAAAATTTTTTAAGGATGATTTAGTGATTGACATTAAAGTGTTAGAGCACGTTAGAAATATTTTTAAGTCAAGAAATATGAAAATGCCGGTAGTAAACGAAGCTCAGGCTCTTGTACCAAAAAATTCAACGGTAATCCCGAATGCTCAGGGAACAGCTCCGGGAATATGGATTGAGAAAGAGAATAAAGTTTTCATTGCAATGCCCGGCGTGCCTTTTGAAATGAAGATGATGATTGATAATGAGATACTCGGTAAGTTGAGGAGCAGATTTTCATCACAGATAAATTCTGTTTTGAAACATAAGACATTGCTAACCACCGGTGTAGGGGAATCAACATTGAATGAAATGCTCGGAGATGTTAAAGGTATTATCGGTGAAAGCAAACTTGCATTCCTTCCTTCACTGGTCGGTGTAAGACTTAGAATTAATGTTGAGGGGAAGAGTGAAGAAGAAGCTTTTATGAAGATCAATAGTATTGAGAAGAAAATCAGGGAGAAGGTGTGTAATTATATATACGGAGAGAATGATGATAAGCTTGAGAAAGTAATAGGAAGAATTTTAACAGACAGAAAACAAACTTTATCAGTAGCTGAGTCGTGCACCGGGGGATACATTTCTTCAAAAATTGTCAGTGTGCCGGGGAGTTCAAATTATTATATCGGAGGTGTATGTGTATATTCCAACATAGAAAAAATAAAATTGTTGGACATAAAAGAAAAGACTCTTGAGAAGCACGGAGCAGTCAGCGAGGAAACTGCAATCGAAATGGCTGAAGGAGTCAGAGAGATAATGAAAACGGATTATGCAATATCAACTACAGGGATAGCCGGTCCGACAGGAGGTACGCTTGAAAAACCTGTGGGACTTGTTTGGATAGGGTTTTCAAGCAAAGAAAAAAAATACGCAATGAGTTTTTTATTCGGCAATAACCGGGAAATAAATATTCAAAGAGCATCTCAAAGGGCAATGGAAATTTTAAGGAGAGAGCTTTTAGGAATTGAAATAGTTTTTTAGAATTTTTTTGTGTGTGAAGTCTTTTATAGTTGAAATAGTATACAAACGAATATATATTGTCAACATCCAACTAAATTTTTTAAATTAAAATTAAATTTCAATCAAATGAAAAATAGATATGCTTTTTTTAAAAGCGGATTTACCGGTTTTATTATAGCAATATTGCTTACGGTAATTGGCATGGAAGTATTCCAGGGACAAGAGACCAGTAATATGTTCAACTATGACGAAAGTGATCCATATATTGACAGACCCACGAGGGAAGCGTTCACTCATTTTGTAAAAGGAGGTGACAATTCTGTAATTATAACGGATTCTTCAGGTTTTGATAATTTTCAAATCGGAGCGGACTTTGCTGAGCAAATGCTCGTTGCAAATCCCAGAAATCCTCTTAACATGCAGTTCGGTGTAAATTCTTCAAGCGGACAAAATGCATATTATACTACTAATGGTCATGACTGGACTTCAAGCAATCCTGTTTACCATCCTTCAATCTGCTGTGATCCCTGGTCAGCTTGGGATAGTCTTGGGGTACTAAATTATGGTTCAGGTGTTTCCGGACAATATGTCTATAAATCTACAAATGGAGGCGCAACATACGGATCAGCTATTCTCTCCGTATCCGGAAATGACAGGAATACTATTGCTGCTGATCAAACTGCAGGACCATATACTAATTACTTGTATGCTGCAATTACTCCCGGTAATTTTTCAAGAAGTACAGATCAGGGTGCAACCTGGACAACAACTTATAATTCATCCAATACTGTCCCCGGAGTTATGATAGCTGTAGGTCCAAACGGAAGTATACAGGGTGGATGTGTTATGTATGTTACCAATACCGGGTCAACCGCAAATGTAACTTATAATTTTCACAAATCAACAAATGGCGGTGCAACGTTGTCATTTGTATCAGGTTTGAGTGTTGCAGGATATGTGGGGACACTGAATTCAGCCGGCAGGCTTGTTATCAACAACGGCAGAACAAGACCGTATCCTATGATTGCAATGGATAACAGCTATGGACCAAACAGAGGAAGACTTTATCTTGTTTATGCTTCTAACGTTCCGGCCGGAAATGGTAACAAGCCGGATATAATATTACAGTATTCGGATGATCAGGCAGCAACATGGTCAAACAGAATTACTGTTAATGACAATCTCAATCCGGAACTGAGTGATCAGTGGTTTCCGGCAATATGGTGTGAAAAGGAAACAGGCAGACTTTATATAAAATGGTATGATACAAGAGAAAATCCTGCTACTTATCAGGTGAATGTGTATGCAACATATACTGATGACGGGGGATTGACATTTGCACCAAATCAGAAACTTACGACACAGGCATGGACATATCCGACACCGGCATGTGCTCCTAACTCTAATTGTTACAGAGGTGATTATGACGGAATGACTGCAAATACTAAATCTTCTTTTGCAGTATGGTATGACGGAAGAGCCGGAAATTATCAGAATCTCGGTGCTTACTTCCCGGATTTTGCTATGAAGGTTAGTCCTACAACCATAGGCATCAACAACGGAAATTTCACAACATTCAGAGCGGTAGTTCCCGCAGTTAAATTATTTACTGACACTGCTACATTTTCAGTAACTATATCTCCAACACCGGCTGCAGGAGGACTTACGGCATCTTATCCAAACGGCAATAAACTTACATCTTATCCTGATTCTTTACTCATTAGGATCAATGCTGCTCCTGGAACTACATCCGGAGCTTATACAGTTACTGTGAAAGGTAACGGTTCAAACGGGACGCCGGTTCATATCAGAACACTTACTTTAAACGTTGGGCTTGTTAGTGTTATAGATGAAAACGGACTTCCGGAGAATTACGAGTTATTCCAAAATTATCCTAATCCTTTTAACCCGGTTACTACAATTGATTATAGTCTGAAAAATCAGACGAATGTAGTAATAAATATCTATGACGCAACCGGAAAGCTAATTGAATCCATGAATAAAGGAAATCAAAAGCCGGGAATTTACTCTACTAACTTTAACGGTGAAAATTTAGCATCAGGTGTTTACTACTATGAACTGCTAACGGAGCAATTCTCAGATACAAAGAGAATGATGCTGATAAAGTAAGTGTAGAGTGTGTAGAGTGTGTAAAGTGTGTAGAGTGTGTTGAGTGTGTTGAGTGTGT
>CAYNTN010000268.1:0-3780 GCA_964399995.1 uncultured Ignavibacteriaceae bacterium | reverse complement strand
AAGTTTATAAAAATGTTATTAACATTTTGTCAACCTATTTCAGGACAAGACACTCGCGTCTTACGTCTCGCGTCTCACGTTTGACGTCTCGCGTTTCACGTTTCACGTTCTTTCGCATACCTCTCTGCCATATATTTATAAAAATGATACCTCTCATTCACATTCATCTGAGCCTGTTCAAACAACTCCTTTGCCACTTCCGGCTTTGTCTGCTTCAGCATTTTAAATCTTCCCTCCATATTCAGATATTCCGAAACTCTTATCTTTGGTTCCTTAGAATCAAAAGAAAACGGATTAATTCCCTTCGCAATATTATCGGGATTGAACCTGTATAGCAGCCATTGTCCCGAATCCACCAGTGCCTTCTGATTCTTCAGCGGCGAGTTCATATTTATCCCATGCGCAATGCAGTGACTGTATGCAATTATCAGAGAAGGTCCGTCGAAAGCTTCCGCTTCAAGGAATGTTTTTAAGGCATGATCGTCTTTCGCACCAACAGCTACAGATGCAACATACGCCGTCTCATATGACATTGCCATCAGTCCGAGATCCTTCTTCTTTGTTGCTTTGCCTCCTGCTGAAAATTTTGCTATTGCGCTGAGCGGAGTTGCTTTCGATGTCTGTCCTCCGGTGTTTGAATAAACTTCAGTGTCAAGTATTAGTATATTTACGTCCTTGCCTGTTGAAATTACATGATCCAGTCCGCCGAATCCGATATCATAAGCCCATCCGTCACCACCGATTATCCATACGCTTTTCTTCACAAGATAATCCGCAAGTGATATTAATCTTTTTGACGCAGGTTCATTTACTTTGTAAAGTTTTTCTTTGAGCAATTGAATTCGTTTTCTCTGATGCAAAATTCCCAGTTCATCTTTCTGATCTGCAGTCAATATTTCATCAACCAATTTTTCACCGACAACAGATGCATATTGTTTGATTAACATCTCAGCGTGTTCTTTGTGTTTGTCAATTGCAACTCTGAAGCCCAATCCAAACTCTGCATTGTCTTCGAATAAAGAATTCGACCAAGCAGGTCCACGGTTATTCTCATCTGTAGCCCATGGTGTAGTCGGAAGATTGCCTCCATATATTGAAGAACATCCGGTAGCATTTGCAATGATAGACCTGTCACCAAACAATTGTGAAACAAGTTTAATGTAAGGTGTCTCTCCGCAGCCTGAACATGCTCCTGAGAACTCGAACAAGGGTCTCTGCAATTGTTGTTGTCTGATGTTTGTAATGTTAAGTTCAGTTCTTTCTTTCTCGGGAATACTAAGAAAGAAATCCCAGTTGATAGCTTCTTGCTTTCTCAGCGGAATCTGAGGCATCATGTTCAGTGCCTTTCTGCTTGTATCGGTTTTATCTTTCACCGGACAAACCTCAAAACAAACTCCGCAGCCTGTACAGTCTTCCGGTGTTACCTGTATAGTGTACTTCTGACCTTTAAATTCCCTGTCTCTTGCATCTGTATATTTGAAAGCCGCCGGGGCTTCCTTTACAAGAGCTTCTTCAAAAACTTTAATCCTTATGGTCGCATGCGGACAAACTATCGCGCATTTGCCGCACTGAATGCAAATATTTTCATCCCATACCGGAATATCCAGAGCAATATTTCTCTTTTCCCATTTCGCACTTGAAGAAGGAAAAGTCCCGTCAACCGGAAACGCACTCACCGGCAATGAGTCACCTCTTCCTGCAATAATCTCGCCTAAAACATCCTTGACAAATTCAGGTGAATTTTCCGGTACAGGGGAAATGATATCGTAGTTACTCGATACCTGTTTCGGAATTTCTATTTCATACAAATGGCTCAGTGTATTATCAACTGCGGTAAGATTTAGTTTAACAATCTCTTCTCCTTTTTTTGAATATGTCTTTCTTATTGATTCTTTAATTTTTTCAATTGACTCTTCGCGTGGCAGGATTCCTGAAATTGCAAAAAAACAAACCTGCATTACAGTATTGATCCTTCTTCCCATTCCGCTTTCTTCAGCAACTTTCTGAGCGTCAATTGCATACAATTTTATTTTTTTATCAATGATCGCCTTTTGAGTTGACCTTGGCAAAGAGTCCCAAATCTCCACACTCGGCGATGGAGTATTGATTAAAAAAGTCCCGTTTTCTTTTATATTTTTCAGCATATCGTGTTTTTCCAGAAATACCGGTTGATGGCATGCAATAAAATTTGCCTTAGAAATCAGATATGTCGAACGAATCGGTTTCGGTCCAAACCGTAAATGTGAAACAGTCATCGTTCCGGCTTTCTTTGAATCATAGACAAAATATCCCTGTGCATAAAAATCAGTATTTTCAGCTATAATTTTAATTGTATTTTTATTTGCACCGACAGTGCCGTCCGACCCAAGCCCGTAAAACATTGCTCTGAATACATCTTCGGATTCAATGTCATATTCCGTATCAAAATCGAGGCTCGTATTTGTAACATCATCAGTGATTCCAACAGTAAAATGATTCTTTGGTTTTTCAAGTGTCAGGTTGTCAAAAACTGATTTCACCATCGCCGGCGTGAATTCCTTTGATGACAATCCGTATCTGCCGCCAAACACCTTTGGCAATGTCTTAAAATTCCCAATTCCGCTAGAAAATGTTTCAAACACCGCATTGACACAATCCTGATACAGCGGCTCTCCGGGTGCTCCGGGCTCTTTTGTCCGGTCTAATACTGCAATTGATCTTACCGATGCCGGAATTGCTTCAGCAAATCTTTTTATGTCAAATGGTCTGTATAAACGAACTTTCAACAGTCCGACTTTTTCTCCATGTTTAATTAGATATTCAACAGTCTCCTCAACTGTCTCACAGCCAGAGGCCATAATTACTATTATTCGTTCAGCTTCCGGATGTCCGGCATAATCAAATAGCTTATATTGTCTTCCCGTGAACTTTGCTAACTTATCCATATTTTTCTGAACAATATCCGGACAGGCGTTATAAAATCTGTTTACCGTTTCCCGGTTTTGAAAAAAGACATCCGGATTCTGTGCCGTTCCTCTGATGAAAGGATGGTCAGGCGAGAGAGCCCTGTTCCTGTGAGCGTTTACGAGTTCTTCGCTGATCATTGCTTTGATAATATCTTCAGAGATCGATTCGATCTTGCTCACCTCATGGGATGTTCTGAATCCGTCAAAAAAGGATACAATTGGAATTCTTGATTCGAGTGTTGATGCCATCGCGATGAGTGTCATATCCATTACTTCCTGGACTGACGCTGATGCTATTATAGCAAATCCGGTCCCCCTGGCAGCCATCACATCACTGTGATCTCCGAATATTGACAATGCATGAGTAGCAATGGAACGAGCTGTAATATTGAATAAAGCAGGTGTGAGTTCACCTGCGATTTTGTACATATTTGGTATTTTTAGCAGTAAGCCCTGTGAAGCAGAAAAAGTGGTGGTAAGTGCTCCCGACTGCAAAGAACCGTGAGCCGTCCCCGCAGCACCGCCTTCGCTCTGCATTTCTATGACTGTTGGAACTATTCCCCAGATATTTTTGATTCCTTTAGAAGACCATTCATCGGCTAGCTCTCCCATGGTGGAAGATGGTGTTATAGGGTATATAGCGCAAACCTCGTTGCATCTGTACGCAATATAGGCAGCGGCTTCATTTCCGTCAATTGCTGTGTATTTCTTTTCCATTATCCTGAATTTTGTATTAGATTTTCTGCAATTCAGAGTGCAAGAATGATACCAGAGTTTATCAGATATGAGGTATGAGGTATGAGGTATGAGGTATGAGGTATGAGGTATGAGGTAT
>CAYNTN010000267.1:0-3791 GCA_964399995.1 uncultured Ignavibacteriaceae bacterium | reverse complement strand
GTGGAGTCGTGTTGACGATCGAGCGCGGCTGATGTTCTTTCCGGAAGGCCGGATCTTCGGCGCGGGAAGTGTCCGCGATGGGAACGTCGTCTTCGCCGGTGAGCACACGAGCACGTACTACTGGGGCTATCTGAACGATGCCGTCGAGTCGGGCGAGCGCGCCGCGAAGGAGGTCGCGCTCAGCTGATCCGTCTTCCCGGGCGGCAATGACGGGAATCCCGCTGAATCAAGGCGCGGCGAGTGTTGCTCCGCGACTGATCACAGTCCCGGAAGACCAGTATTCGTGAAGGTCTGCTTGCGACCCGAAGCCGCCCTTCGATGGTAGGCGGTCTGCAGCAACACCACTACTGGTCTTCGGTGTATCCCGCTTCACGCTGATGCCTGACCGCCAGGACCAGCACGACATCCTCGGCAGGCAACCAACGGCACTTTGCGCGGCACCAGTCTGCAGTCGCTGAGGCTGACGAGAAGCTCGGCGCGGGTCGCGGAAGTCTCCGGATTGAAACCGTTGTTCTTCTGGTGAAGATGAACGACCTGGCAGCGGGCCTGTGCCGATTGGTCGTAACAGCGGGAGACCCAGATCTGCCGACCATCGGGACAGGCATAGCCGCCGGCATCGGGACCAACGGCGAGACTGGCGTTTCCCGCTGCGAGAGCGGCGGTCGGCGAAGGCGATGGCGCGGGGGGGTGCGGTTCCCGGAACGGCGGTCGCCGTTTGCGCATTGCCTCGTGAGGTCGCAGCGCCCGCCGCGGACTTGCGATTTCCGATGTACTTGACCCAGTTCGTGCTCCCGATGTATTCGACGTTCATGTTCCCGATGCGCCGGATCCACTCCGAGCTGCCGATGTACTCGACCTCTCCCCAATCCGAGTCCTCAGCGGCATTCCCGTAAGCGCCCATGGTCAGGAAGGTCATCATCGCAGGTGCATCCGGGCTCGTAGGCAGCGCCGCGGTGCGCCTGTTCGCCTCGCGACGCGATTGGGAAGTGGTGGCCGTCTCCCGCCGCCCGCCTCGGGGTGTTCCCGGCTCCGTGCAGCAGCTGTCGGTGGACCTGTGCGACGAGCAGGCCTGCGCGCGCGCTTTCGGCTCGATGGCGGACGTCACCCACCTGATCTATGCCGCCGTGAGCGAGAACCCGGATGATGTCTTTGGTGGCTGGTCGGATCCGGCGCAGGTTGCAAAGAATGCGGCGATGCTGCGCAATCTCTTCGAGCCACTCGGCAGCACGTCACGGCGTCTTCGGCACGTCGCGCTTGTACACGGCGCCAAGGCCTACGGCCCGCACCTGCCGCAGGTCAAGGTGCCCGTGCCGATGCGCGAGTGTCTCCCGCGCGTGCCGTACCCCAACTTCTACTACGATCAGGAAGACTATCTGCGCGCCAGGCAGCCCGGGCAGCCGTGGAGCTGGACGGTATTGCGTCCCGTGATGATCGGCGGTGTCAGCACTGGCTCGACACTGAACTCCTTTCTCGTCCTGCCGCTTTTTGCAGCACTGTGCAAAGAAGCGGGGCTCGATCTGCCGCTGCCGGACGGTGTGGGCATCGTGGCCGATGCAGCGGACGCCGACCTCATCGCCGAGGCGCTCGAGTGGGCGGCTGAATCACCCGCGGCTCGCAACGAGATCTTCAACGTCGCCAACGGCGATGCCTTTGCGCTTCATGGAGGATTCCCCGTGGTCGCAGAGTGCTTCGGGCTCTCCCTGGGTGAACCCCGGCGCTTCGACATCGTGGCCGAAATCCGCCGTATGGGTGGCCTCTGGCGCGACATGGTGCGTCGTTACCATCTGAAGGCCCCTGAGGACGTAGAAACGCTCTTCGGCGGCTCGATGCAGATGGGCGGCAGCTGGTCGGCCGAGGCGCCCGAAGGCAATCCCCTGCGCTGGGGTCTGGTGAGTACGATCAAGATTCGCCAGGCCGGCTTCGACCGCTGCGTCGATTCCCTCGGGATGATCCGAAAATACGCACGCCGCTATCAGGAACTCGGGATTCTGCCGGTCATGACGGATTGAGATGGAATCCATCGGCAGGATCGGAGGCTTATGGCGATATCCCGTGAAGTCGCTGGCCGGCGAGCCGCTGGCACGGGCCCGGCTCGATGAGACGGGGATCATCGGCGATCGGCGCTGGGCCCTGAAGAACACACGCACGGGCGAGCTCGTGAACTGCAAGGTCCTGACCTCGCTGCTCACCATTGGCGCGTCCTACCGGGAGGAGCCCGTCGCCGGCCATGACGTGGCGCATGCCCGGATCACTTTGCCGGATGGCCGTCTGCTCATGACGAGCGATCCCTCGGTCAATGGCGCGATTTCAGCCATTGCCGGTCAGCCGCTCGAACTGTGGCCGCTCCTTCCTGCATCGAACACCGAGCACTACCGATTGCGCCGCCCGTTCACGCCGGAACTTACCCGGCAGCGCATGGGGTTGAAGCCTGACGATCCCTACCCCGACTTCTCGAACTATGAACCCGAGATGATCGAGGAACTGCAGCATTTCTTCTCGCCAAGAGGTTCCTACAAGGATGCCTACCCGCTCCATTATGTGACCTCTGCGTCGCTGGCGACGCTCAAGAGTTTCCATCACGGTCTCGATGTCACGCCGCGCCGGTTCCGCCCGAACTTCTTCATCGAGGGTGTGGAGGGAGGTGGGTTCCCCGAACTCGACTGGAGCGGCTGCGATCTGGTGATCGGTGATGCGGTGCTGAGCTGCGGCGAGGAGACGGCGCGCTGCGTGATGCCGTCACAGGCGCAAATGGGACTCAAGGCCGAGCCGCGCATGGGTTTCGTGCTGAACCGGGTGACCCAGCTCAAGTTCGGCGCGTATTGCCATGTCCGCAAGGCCGGCACGATTGCGGTGGGCGACGAGGTCTTCCTGGAACGGCGGCCGGAGTTTCAGCCGATTCGTTCGAAGCTCCTGCCACTTCCCGAGACTATAGCGCGCGGCGAGATACCCGCGCCCCCGCCGCTTGCGCCCTTCTATCGAGCGCGCGTGGTACGCAAGCAGCGCGAGACAGCCGACACCGTGACCTTCGGCTTCAAGATGAAATCGGGAGAGCTGTTTCCCTTCCTGCCGGGACAGCATCTGATCTTTCGCCTTGCGCCGGCGAGCCACGCGCGGCCCCTCATGCGCAGCTATTCGCTGATCAGCGCCGCCGGGGGCGCGACGCCGCATCCCAGCGAGGATTACGCCATCACGGTAAAGCGCATCGGGGCAGGTTCCGCATATCTTCATGACGAGGTGGAAGTTGGCGCCGAGCTGGACGTTCGCTGGCCGAGCGGGCGGTTCTTTGCCTTGCCCGAGTCGGATGCGCCAATCGCCTTCATCAGCAACGGCATCGGCATCACTCCGCTCTTCAGCATGCTGCGGACCATAGCCCGCGTGAACCCCACGCGCCGGGTGTTCTGGTTGCATGCGACCCGGAACTCGAGCACCCATGTGTTCAGGCGGGAAATTGCAGGGCTCAGCCGCGAGCTTGCGGACTTCAACGAGTGGACGATCTACCGTGAGCCGCAGGCAGGGGATGTCGCGGGAACGGACTACCATTCCTCCGGGCGCATCACACCGCAGCATTTTTCTGCGCTCATCAATCTTCCGGGCCTCGAGGTGTTCATCTGCGGCTCCGAATCGTTCACATCCGTGGAGCAAGCGATGGTGCGGGAGCTGGGTGTGCGCGCAGAGCGGATCCACATCGAGAAGTTTTTCAGCACGCTGCGGTGGCACGCGCTCGAGGATAGCAAGCGGGCGGATTCCAGGACCTTTGCCATCCGCTTCGAACGCTCGGGCGTGGAGGCGCA
>CAYNTN010000266.1:0-3793 GCA_964399995.1 uncultured Ignavibacteriaceae bacterium | reverse complement strand
AAAAGTTAAAAGTTAAAAGTTAAAAGTTAAAAGTTAAAAGTTAAAAGTTGTAAGAGTAATGGAGGGAGTTTGTATTTGTAGTTGTTGAAAAATTAATTTTGGATTTGTTTAGAATTTTACTCTTTGATTTTATTAAATGGGAATTCAAAAGGTCTGTTGCAGCAAGCGTAACTAAAAAAGCAGTAGCATTTATATTTCCTGTACTTACATTATCATTTCTCTCACTCTGATTGAAGAGATTATTTTTTGCTTCGATGATAGGAACCCGCAGCGAATATATCAGTGCAGCGCATCCGGCACCTACCAAAGATCCAACCAGCACATCAGACGGATAATGTACTCCCCAGTACATTCTGCCGAGTGAAACCAGGGTTGCATAAGTGAATGAACCTGCTACTATCCAGGGGTTATCGGGATATCTCAATGTTAATGATGTTGCTATTACAAATGCACCTGAAGCATGCCCGGACGGGAATGAATATGAACCTTCTACGGCAACGGTATCAGATATGTAAACACCGTTCAGGGTTCGAAATGGTCTGTCTCTTTTAATTATTTTTTTTATTCCTATTGTTACCAGCCCGTTTGTAATTTCTGAAAGGGCAAGTAAAACAGCAGAGCTCTGATCATAATAATTGTCATTTATCTGAGCCGAAAGGTATATACCTAAAGGTGCGGCAATGGAAATAGGAGTCAGAGATTCATTAGTAATATTTATAAGAGTATTAACAAATTTGCTGTGTATATTATTAAAAGTCCGGAATGTTTTTACATCTAATGACTTCTCATTGTATTTAGTTGTATCCCGAACAGTTTTATGCCTGTACTGGGAATAACTGATTGAAGTAAATAAAAAAAATAAAAAAGTTGTTAACTGTAAAACTGTTCTTATTTGAAAATTAGGTTTAATATTAATATAATAAAAGTTTCTTAATAAGTTATTTCTAAAGTATTAATAATTACATTTTGCTTAAAGCCTTTTCAATGTCTTCAATTAAATCTTCTTTATCTTCAATGCCAACGGATAATCTCACAAGTCCGTCAGACAATCCGATCTCTTCTCTTATGTTTTTAGGAACGACCCCGTGAGTCATTGAAACAGGATGACATACCAGTGATTCAACGCCGCCGAGAGATTCAGCGATCTGAAATAAATTCAGGGCATTACAAAAATTAACGGCTGTGTCAAAAGTACCGAGCTCGAGAGATATGATTCCCCCGAAACCCCTCATCTGAGATTTAGCAAGTTCATACTGAGGATGATCCTCCAAACCTGGATAAAACAGCTTTTGAATTTTCTTTTCTTTAGATAACACTTCACAAATAGCCATGGCATTTTCATTGTGAGCTTTCATTCTTTGAGAAAGTGTTTTTGTAGAGCGCAGTATAAGCCAGCAGTCAAACGGTGAAGGTACAGCGCCGATAGAGTTTTGCAGAAATTTTATCCTCTCTGCAATTTTATCATCATTTGTAATTAAGCATCCCCCGATTACATCACTGTGACCATTTATATATTTAGTGGAGCTGTGATTTACAATATCTATCCCGAAGTCAAGAGGATTCTGAAAGTACGGACTCATGAAAGTATTATCAACACAGGTAACTATATCCTTTGACTTTGCAAGCTCAGATAATTTTTTCAGATCTGTAATGTTGAGCATCGGGTTGGTCGGAGTTTCTACATAAATGAATTTTGTATTTGCTTTGATTGATTTCTTCAATAACTCAAAATCAGAAGTATCAACATAAGAAAAATCCAATCCATAGTTTTTAATTATCAGTTCGAATAATCTGTAAGTGCCGCCGTAGACATTATTGGTACAGACAATATGATCACCCGGTTTGAATAAAGAAATGATTGCCTGAATTGCAGCCATGCCCGATGAAAAACAAAATCCGTGCTTCCCGTTTTCAAGTGACGCCAAATTTTTCTCAAGCGCTGACCGGGTTGGATTTATAGTTCTTCCGTAATCATATCCTTTGGATTCTCCGAGCTTTTCATTTGAATATGTAGATGTCTGGAAAATCGGAGTTATGACAGCTCCGGTAGTTTCTTCAGGATGCTGTCCTGCGTGAATTTGTTTCGTTGCAAATTTCATTTTCGTATTTTAATTAAACCACTAAGACACAAAGGTCACTAAGGATTATAAAATAAAGTTTTTTTTAAAAATCATGTGAAGTTATACAGGCAATATTAAGCAAAATCGAGTACATCATATCTTGTTAGTATTCCCTTTATTATCCCGTGCTGCGAAACAAGTATTGCATTTTCTTTCCGCAATACTTCCTGTGCCTTCGGAAACTCAGTATCAAAATCTATAAGCTGCAGCTTCTTCTCCATCACCTGCTTTACATCGCTTCCTGAGATTGTTCTGTCTTTAATTACTTTATCAATTATGCTCGATTCTCTTATTGAGCCTACGCATTTGTCGCCATCAATTACAGGGACAGTTGACAAATTATACTTATCCATCATCTCAAGCGCTTCAAAAACTTTGTCTGAACTCTTAACAGACACCAAACCCGGAACACCTGTAGATCGTTTGGTCTGAAAAACCTGTCCGACAATTAAATTATTCGCTTTCAGTAACCTTTTCTCCCTCAGCCAGTCATCCGAGTGATACTTTGAAAGATATCTTTCTCCTGTGTCACATACAATAAAGACCAGCACATCGTCCTTACCTAAATTCTTTGCAATTTCAAGAGCTGCGTATGCAATCGTTCCCGTAGAACCTCCGCAGAAAATACCCTCATACTTTGAAAGCTTTCGGCACATCTCCACAGCATCTTTATCATTCACATTTATTATTTCATCAATATAATCCATCACAACATTCTCCGGCATTACATCCTGACCAATACCTTCTATTAAATAAGGAATAGGTTCGGGAGCGATACCTGTCTCTTTCACAACTTTAAAAATCGAGCCGTAAGGATCAGCCCCTATGACTTTTATGTTTGGGTTTTTTTCTTTTAAATATTTTCCGGTTCCTGTGATAGTTCCACCTGTCCCGACACCGGATACAAAATGTGTGATCTTCCCTTCGGTATCATTCCAGATCTCCGGACCGGTTGTTTTATAATGAGCTCCGGGATTTCCCGGATTTGAATATTGATATGGGAAATATGAATTCGGAATTTCTTCGGCGAGTCTCTTTGCAACGCTAACATAATGATCAGGTTCTCCGAACTTTGCCGTTATAGGCTGAATTACAACCTCAGCTCCCAATGCTTTGAGATAATTTCCTTTTTCTTTAGAAGCTTTATCAGTCATTACAAAAATTGTCTTATAACCTTTTAATGCAGCTGCAAGTGCAAGCCCGATGCCGGTATTTCCGCTCGTAGCTTCAATAATAGTACCGCCCGGTTTAAGCTTGCCTTCCTTCTCTGCCGCTTCGATCATATTTAATCCGATCCTGTCTTTCACGCTTCCTCCCGGGTTAAGAGACTCGATCTTGGCAAGTACCAAAGGTTTTATTCCCTTCGTAAGATAATTCAGTTTTACCAAAGGTGTATTTCCGATTAACTCGATGATGCTGTTGTAATATTTCATTAGGATGCAATTGGTCTTTTAATTTCCTTATTTAAAGATTTGGAATCTATTTCATAATTGAAAAGTGTTTTTATTGGGATTTTCTTTGATGCATCAAGTAATTCAATTCCTGTGATTTCACCGTCTTTTGTAGTGTCTATATTTATATAATCTGAAATTTCAACTACACCATCAGGTTTCTTTTTTGATAATTCTATGTAAGCTGCATCCACTTTTTCATCATAATATATTTTCATTTTT
>CAYNTN010000265.1:0-3874 GCA_964399995.1 uncultured Ignavibacteriaceae bacterium | reverse complement strand
GTTTGTCAAAAGAAAGTTTTTCCCGATTATTACGATAAAATTGATTTTAGATTTTGGATTTTGGATTTTAGATTTGAATTAAGATTTGTTTCAAAGGTTTTTGACAGCGGCTATTTTAAATTAACATTACAGTTTTTTTATATAATTTAATTTTCTATCTTATCAATAAGTAAATTACTCAAGTTGACTTTACCAAAAAATAAATTTAATTCGGGAAAATTAGTGAAAATTCGGGGTATATTAAATTTTTCTGAATAAGCAGTCACCTTGCGTAAAGTAATTAATTATACTCAACCCAAAACAACAAATATGAAAGATACAAAGCTCGTTCAAATCCTCAAGACTTTTTCAAAAGAAGAGATCAAAGAGTTCGAAAAGTTTGTCGCTTCACCTTACTTTTCCCGGGGACGCGACCTGAAACCCTTTTATAAGATTCTTAAATCATACCATCCTGAATTTAATAGTCAGAATTTTACTTATGAAAAGATTTTCAGAAAGCTTTATCCCAAAGAAAAGTATGATAAATCAAATACAGAAAATTTGATAAGAGTGCTTTCATCAGAGCTTGTAAAACTTGCGGATAAATTTTTATCTTATGAGGAATTTCAATCGCACAAACTTCGAAACCGGATGAGTCTTATACAAGTCTATATTAACAGAAACCTTAATAAATTATACATTAAGTTATTCGCTGATACTCAGCAAAACTTAGATAAACTCATTGACGGATATACTACAAAAGACTTCTTTGAGCTGTACATATTGAAAATGTATGAAGTAATATTTTTATTACGCAATAATGAAAAGGTCAAAAGTCAAAGCAAGTTAGAAAGTCAGGCTTATTTGCTGATGGTTATTTTCATGTGTACCGCTAATTCTATTGATAACTCATATAAAGGGAACATGAATTACAACCTGGATAAAGATGATGATTTAGCTGAAAATTTGATGCGCAATTTTGACTACAGAAATTTTATTTCATACTTAAATAAAAAAACCGGATTAAGAAAATTTGACAAAGACCTTCTTGAATTGTGTTTATATGATCTTCTGTATACTCTCGACCGTGACAATGTCGAAATTGTATTAAGGTTAGAATATCTTTTTTACAAGTACAAGCATTTATTCAGAAATGATCATAAACTCGAATTCTACTTTAAATTAAATGATGCTTTTGATAAGAGGTGTGATTTAAAAAAATTGAATATACTTTACAGGAAATTACTGAAAGATGGAATTTACGGTCCGCATAATGAAATGCCTTTCATGGTTTATATGAACATTCTGTTTATTTTTGCCGAAACAAAACCTTATGATGCTGAAAAATTTATATTAAAATATACTGAAAGACTTAACACGGATAAAAAAGAATCTTTTATGAATTTTGGTTATGCTCTTATAGAGTTTAAAAGAAAAAATTTTGAGAAGGCTCTGGAATATATTTCAAAAGTGGATATGGCTTTCTTTTTTTTCAAATACCATCTTAAGTCTTTATATCTGCAGATATATTACGAACTTGATTATACTGAAGAAGCAAATTCTATGATAGATTCATTCAGGCATTTTTTAAAAAACAATAAAAATGTACCCCAAAAAATGGAAAGGCGGTATAAAATATTTATGGGTTATTATAAAAATTTACAGAACCTAAAGTTTTCTGGCGATAAATCAGAATTACAGAAACTTCATAAAGATATGCTGAAGGAAGATAGACTTCTTTATTATAGGAATTGGTTTTTAGAAAAAATAGAAGAACTGAGTTGAGTTAAAAGTTGAAAGTTTAAAGTTGAAAGAAGTTAACAAAATTGAAAGTTAAATAAAGTTAAAACTTTTAACTTTTAACTTTTAACTTTTAACTTTTAACTTTTAAAATTTTAACTTTTAAATTATTTGCTTATCTGAAATCTCAATACAGTAAAACGGAATCCGGATAATCTCCGGACTCCGTATGAATTATCAAATGTCAATTATCAACTGTCAACTTACTTCACCAGGACCATTTTCTTCTCGGTTATAAAACTCTGTCCGTTGCCATCAGCAGTTATTCTGTAAACATAAACTCCCGTAGACAGATTTGAACCGTTGAAATCAACAGTATAGTATCCGGCAGGCTTGAATTCGTTCACGAGTGAAGCGGCTTCCCTTCCTGTCATGTCAAATACTTTCAATGTAACCTTCGAATCAAACGGCAAATCATAATTTATCTTTGTAGAAGGATTAAAAGGATTCGGATAATTCTGTGATAAATTAAATTTACCCGGCATTCCTATTATTACTTCATCACTTAAATTATGATAATCAAATCCTCCGTTGAAATCGATCTGCTTCAGTCTGTAATTATATTTACCCTGACTCAAACCTCTGTCTGTGAACTGGTAGTTTTTATTCTCAGTTGTATTACCATTACCACTGACAAATCCAACTTTTCTCCATTCGTTTGACATCTGACCTTTGACCTCTGACCGTTCTATTTCAAACCCGGAATTATTAATTTCCCTTGAAGTACTCCAGTTTAATGTCACATTTCTGTCATTAATTGTTGCGATGAATGATAAAAGTTCGACAGGCAAAGGAACATCAAATTCATATCTTGAAATCCCTCCGTTATCCCTCACAGCCCAAATATATTTCCCTAATGGTGAAAGAGTCATATGGAAGTATGTTCCTGTCGTTGTATAGTCATTGGTCCAGCTGGCTCCATCATCCATAGATAAATATACTGATGAACCTCTTACGTAGTACCATATGGCATCAGCGCCGACAATTCCTGCGATGTCACCTGTACCAATTGCATTTACGTTTACCCAGTTTAGTCCTCCGTCAACCGTATAAAGCATTATGTTATCTCCTCCTGTCATTAATCTGGAATTGTCATTTCCCCAAATTGCATAAGAGTTTGTCAGACCTGGTGTCGGATGAGTAAGTACAGACCCGTTTGCAAAAGGTTGATATACTTTGGTGTTGTTAGTTCCGTAAAATGAGAAGAAGCTTATCGGAGTTCCTGGCCAGAATGAATTATTCCATCCTCCTTCACCTGTTGGAGCGGGATTGTAAAAGCCTGTTGAATCCCATGTTGAACCGAAATCGAGACTAACCCACTGTGACCATCTGCCTCCTACCGGATCACCAAGCAAGCCACAAACCGGGACTCCGTTGAATTTTTTCACTACATCCACAAATCCTCCGGGCTGTACAAATGTCTGCGTCCATGTCACTCCGCCGTCTACTGTTTTAAAAGCGTACCCGGCTGTTGCATCCGACCCGCCGACTAAAGCTGTCGATGCATCAATACCCTGAATTGTGTGTAGATCAAGAGAAGAATTCGGCGAAGTTGCAGTCAATGCCCAGTTAACACCGGAGTTCACTGTAAGCAAAACTACACCTCCTGCACCGCAAGCCCAGACTACATTGTCATCTACCGCAGATACAGAATAGATTAAAGTTGTGATTCCTGAAGTTTGCTCGGTCCACTGAGCTGGTGTGTAAGCTGAAAAGCTTAAGAAGCAGATCAAAGCAATAATTGCAGTTTTCATTTTTTGTTCCTTTCTTTAAAAGATTAATTAATGATTTTAAAATAATGTTGCCTTTCTATCACAAAGTTCTCTCTGTGAAATCTATGGTTTACCCAAAATCAACTCTGTTTAAAGTAGAATTGATTTTAAAATTCAAATGGCTGTTTTAAAAAAAAACATTTATATCTTATATGAAGAATAACATTACAAAATAAAACATCATTTTATTAATAATTAAGACAATGACTGTATTTTTACAGGGTGTCATTTTCAGTATCTGTAGGTGATGAATGGGGAAATAAATTCTTCTCATTAATTTATTTTGGTGAAACTATTCATTTCAGAATGTAAAGTCAATATCA
>CAYNTN010000264.1:0-3900 GCA_964399995.1 uncultured Ignavibacteriaceae bacterium | reverse complement strand
GCTAATGCAAAGTTGTCCTTTGACCAGTCCAAAGCAATGTAGTGATTGTAAATTTCATTTTGTTTAACTTGCTGTTGCATAAAGGCTCCTTTCGGTTAGAAGTTCATATTTCTACGGAAAATCGTAGTTGATACGAAATTAGTCCGTACTAACTCAAATTGAAAGTGAGCCCTTTTGTTAATTTATTTATAATGGAGGTGTTATGGACTACAATATCCTAAACCACACTGACAATGGATTAGTTGTTTTTTGCGGAGCAGGAGTTTCAATGGTTGCACCAACTTGTTTGCCGTCATGGTGGCAAATGAACGAACAGGTTGTAAATTCTTTGTCAGTTCAAGTTGAGCCTTTTTGTGGAAAGGACTTTGCTTCCAATATTGCCGTGCAAATTAATAATCGTCGTGATAACAATCGGTTTCCTCCTGAATTTCAGGCAGAGATAATTAATGCGCATTATGGAAAGTCATATTTCAAAGTTTTGAAATGTTTAGATAGTGAGGAACCCAATTATGTACATACGGCGATTGTTGAATTAGCAAGAATGGGCTATATTAAAGCAATTGTCACTACAAATTTTGATCGATTATTTGAACTTGAATTTAAGAAATCTAAAGTACCATTGGATGTTCATTTTCAAGCAGAGCATTTCGAAAACCTTGCCCAGTATTTTGAACAACCAAAGCACCAACTAACCCAATGTCAATTACTCAAGTTACATGGATCAGTAGAAGATCATAACACGCTGGTAGACACACTTGCTCAACGAATGATTGGTTTTTCACCTGCGATTAATAGCTGCATAAGGTATTTATTGCGTAACCATTATTGGTTGTTCCTCGGGTATTCCGGTGCCGATCTTGCAGCTAAATCGCAATATCTTTGTTTAAACTCTGAAGTGGATCGTGCTGTAGGATTTTGTTGGCTAGTTAGAGATTCATCAAAAAAAGAACCCTTTGATGCGATAATAAAAATAAAAAATTTGTACAAAGATAAAGCACAAATTATTCGAGGTGAACTACCTACTTGGATTCAAGAGCATTTCAACCTAATTTTGCCGAAAGATTTTCCTGCACCACCTCTCTGGAGTAAGGAGAAACTTAAGTTTCGCGAACAAATGGCTTCAAACTCTATTATTGAACATACTCGTAAATGGAGTGAAGATATTGGCGGTATTCGCTCAGCTCTTGTTCTATCGCATATATTGGAACAATCCATCAGTAACCCACAGGCATCAATTGAACTGCTTGGATCAGTTCTAAAAACTTTGGAGCCAAGCCATGAGTCTTATATCGTAGTAGCACATTCATATGCAAACATACTAATGAAAATGGGTGAGTTAGATAAAGCTATGAAATTTGAGGAGGAAATATTGATTAAAGTTAATCCTGAAAATCAAGAGCATTATAAAGCTATTCTGACTACATTGGGAAACATTGAAATTAAACGAGGTAATAATCATGAGGCTCTCAAACATTTTGAGAAGGCTTATGAAATCAGCGTTCTTCTGAATGATGAAGACAAAAGTGTTTTTTTACACAATCTTGGTATGGCGTTGGAGTCATTGGGTAAATATGATAAGGCAATACTTTGCTATGAAAAAGCACTGGAGATAGTACAGCGATTAGGTGACACCATCGCACAAGCCGAGACATTAAACAACATCGGTAATCTGTTACGAAAACAAGATAAGTATTATGAATCAATCAAAAAACTTGAAGAAGCAATTTTACTCCGTGAGCGGTTGGGAGATGATGTTGGAGTAGGAACGAGTTTGGGAAACATTGCTTCGGTATACCACCTGAAGGGCGATATAACAGCAGCAAAATCAACTTATGAAAAAGCTCTTGCTATCTTTCAACATCTTGGAAATCAACCTTTAAGAGCCTCGACAATGTTAAATCTTGGAAAAATTAATCAAGAATTGCGAGAGTTCACAGAGGCTAAGCGATTATATGAAGAGGCCATTGCCCTATCGAAGGAGAACGGGATCGAAAAAGAATTAGCAAGTGGTCTCTGGAATTTAGCTTCTCTTTTTCGCGATAATCCGATTCACAAAACAGAGGCTCAAAGTCTGTATGATGAAGCCCTGAATTACTATAAAAACAACGGCGATCGTTCCGGCGAGGCTGATGTAATGAACGAGATTGGTATTCTGCTTTGGAGAAACGATCAGCTTGGTCAGGCTGCTGCAACTTTTGAGAAAGTTATCGATATTCGAATTCAATTGAACCAACCAATGAATCATATGGTAGCCATTGGAAATTTGGCACTGGTTCTTAAAGATCAAGGAAGGTTAGAAGAGGCGTTTACAATGATGCAGAAAGAATTGACTATTGCTGAACAATTACAGGCGAAAGGAGTGATTGCAAATACATATTATAACATTGGAGCATTACAACTTCAACAAGGCTCAATTGAAACTGCAGTTGTTTCATTAAAAAAATCTCTTCAACTGTATAAGAAGATGGGTGCAACTAATCAATCTATCGAAATCCTTTCAATTTTAGGTGAAGTTTACAGTAAAGAAGGAAAAATCGGTGTTGGATTACAATGGTTTGACCAAGCTATTCAGCTCTCAAACTCTGTTGAACTTAACAAAACAATTGGTGAAAGATTAATAAACGTCCTTAAAACTCTGGTAGAGAATGGCTTTATTGATATTGCACGTATATACGGACAACGGCTCAATTCAATTGGTTTCAAAGTGGAAATAAACAAAGTCTAAACTTCTCTCTCAAGCTGATAAAAGTATAAGCACAAACTGATCAATAATTATTTAATTCATCTTTAAGATACTTCACTGTATAAGAAACATCATAAAATTTATTTACCAGCTGCTCGGGAGTCCCTTCAGCAATGATTTCTCCTCCCGCGTCGCCGCCTTCTGCACCCATATCAATTATCCAGTCAGCAGATTTTATTACATCAAGATTGTGTTCGATCACGATCACAGTGTTCCTTTATCAACTAACTTGTTTAAAACTTTCAGCAGCATATTTATATCTTCGAAATGAAGTCCTGTCGTAGGTTCGTCCAGAATGTAAAGTGTTCTGCCCGTCTGAACTTTCGAAAGCTCCGTCGAGAGCTTTACTCTTTGCGCTTCTCCTCCGGATAAAGTTGTCGCCTGCTGTCCAAGTCCGATATACCCAAGCCCGACATCATAAAGCGTCAGAAGTTTTCTTTTTAAAGAAGGCACTGCATCAAAAAATCCTACGGCTTCTTCAACATTCATTTCAAGAACCTGAGCGATTGATTTTCCTTTATATTTAACTTCAAGTGTTTTTGTCGTCTCCGCAGAATCACTCCCAATCTGCATTTCAAAGACCTGATAATTTCACGGGAGGACTCTGCGATGAAGCGCAACCCCGGCCTCTACAGTTTATTTTGATGATAGTTTAATCGCTTCCTAATAGTGCATAACCTTATAAATTCCTTCTTCACTCAAATCGTAAAATCTTGCACTCGAGTGTGTATAATCTAAATAGTCATCAACAAGCTTCCACTTTCCCGATACCGGATTCTTATGCATGTAATTTAACTTTTGCCTAATAAACTTTTCAGTGAAAATTTCTTTTATGTCTCCTGACGGCTGAAAGACATTATGTAGCTTATTTTTCTTTGCTTCATTTAGATCAACTGAGTCATGCATTATTCTGAGCAGATCGTTTCTTCCGGCTCTCTTTAGTCTTTTTACAATTTCATACGCCATGAATCTTTTTGTCTCACCAATGATATTATTAATAAAATCATCTTCATTTTTGTAAAAATCAAAGAGTGCAAATGATTTGGCATAATTACATACCCGCATGTAAATATATTTTATGATTTCAGTATATCAAAACATCTGTAAATATAATCATAAAAATTTGTGAGCTCAAAAAGTGAGATCCAGCGGAAACA
>CAYNTN010000263.1:0-3902 GCA_964399995.1 uncultured Ignavibacteriaceae bacterium | reverse complement strand
CTCAAATACAGTACGGATTTAGTACCGCTATTGTAACAGCTATTGGTCAGGGCACTATGGTAACATTTATTCATCCTCTCACAAATCAGCCGACTGATCAATATGCTGTTCTCCAGATAGCTACTGTAAACGGAAATTCAACAAGATTTTATTGTGTTGATATCTCAAGATCAATTTCATTTCCGGATTCATGTCACAGAGACTCCAATGTCTCTGATCCTAAAATTGTTTATATACTAAACAATTACTATCCGAACAATCCTGCTCCAAATGGAATGTTAGGTGATATTAATCAGGAAGTAGCTGCAACCCAGTTAGCTATCTGGCACTATTCCGATGGTGTTGACCTTAATACTGTAACAGACATCACCATAAGAACCAGAGCTCTCCAAATTAAAGCAGACGCCGATGCAAACGGATTAAATACAACCGTATTGGTGACGTTCAGCATTAAGTTGGCAGCTGACCCTGATTTTTTTTATATTGAAACATTAGACCAGTTCGGAAACGGAATTGCCGTCAATAATATTATACTGGCAATTTCACAGGGTTCATTGAGCACTTATATGGTAAGTACTAACAGTTCGGGTGTATCACCCGATATAGAAGTAATAGGAACAAACTCAGGCATAATTCAGGCAGATGCAGTTGTACCGATACCACAGGGAATTACTTATGCATGTCCTGAGAGCCAGAGATTGGTTTTAGCAAATACTGTTTATGGAGAAAGGAGAACTACAGAGGACTGGGGAACATTACCCGTTGAGTTGTCTTCATTTAATGCGTCCGTGAACGGAAGAAATGTGCAGTTGAACTGGACAACGGCATCTGAAAACAATAACTCGGGATTCATTATTGAAAGGCAATTTGCCGGAAGCAATCAATGGAAAACAGCAGGAAATGTAGCTGGGAATGGAACAACAAATAATCCCAACAGTTATTCTTTTGCAGACAGAAATCTAGAAACAGGGAAATATAATTACAGATTGAAGCAAATTGATTTCAACGGGAATTTTGAATACCACAATCTGAATTCACAGATCGAAGTCGGATCTCCTGCTAAATTTAATTTATATCAGAATTATCCTAACCCGTTTAATCCGACAACAAAAATTGATTTTGATGTGATCGCAGACGGATTTGTTTCTTTAAAAATATATAACAGCTCCGGTAAAGAAATTGCAACATTGGTAAACGAATTCACGACGACAGGATATCATTCTGTCTCCTTTGACGCGACAAGCATTTCCAGCGGAATATATTATTACAAGCTTGAAGCGAATGGCATGAGTAAGGTTATGAAAATGGCATTGGTAAAATAAATATAAAAAATTATTAAGAATAATTTTTAATATAAATTGTAAAAAAAAAGCGGGAGTATTTCCAAGTATTTCCCGCTTATTTTTTTAGAGAAATTTTTGATCTGTTCAATTTTGAATAATGAAGAGTCAGGTGAAAAGTAATGATTTACGAAATATCAAAACCGGGTTATGAAATTTAAAATAAATCCTAAATCTGAGATCTCGATTTCAGATTTCTTTATTGTCCTTCGTTGATCAGCTCAACAGGTTCAGTCTCATTCCAGCTCAGATAATATTTTGGATCATTCATTTCTTTTGCATAGTTAGTAAGTTTCAAAGGTCTGAAGGTATCCATCATCACTGCAACTTCAAGTGTTTCTTTTTTTCCAAGGTTTGCTTCAACTGTACCCGGATGAGGACCGTGAGGGATTCCGTTTGGGTGAAGGCTTATTGAGGCATAATCAATTCCTTTTCTGCTTGCAAAATTTCCGTCAACATAGTAAAGCATTTCATCGGAATCGAGATTGCTGTGATTATAAGGAATTGGAACCGCTGACGGATGATAATCAAGAAGTCTCGGACAAAATGAACATATTACAAACCCCGGCGCAGCAAAAGTCTGATGAATTGGCGGAGGCATGTGAATTTTTCCGGTGATTGGCATGAAATCATGAATATTAAATATCCACGGAAAATAAAATCCGTCCCATCCTACAACATCAAAGGGATGAAATTCATAATGTATCGAAACTATCTGATTTCCTTTCTTAACTTTTACGGTAAAGTCACCTTTCTCATCGAATGTAACAAGCTCTTCAGGAGCCTTAATGTCTCTTTCACAATAAGGAGAATGTTCCATCAGCTGACCGTGCTCATTCCTGTATCGGTTGGGTGTTGTAATTGGACCTTGCGATTCAAATATCAGATACCTTGCTTCATCAGTTTCATGAACAAGCTTGTAAATTATACCTCTTGGTATTACAATATAGTCACCTTCCCGGAATTTTAAATAACCAAGTTGTGATTCCAATGTTCCATGTCCTTCATGAATGAAGACTACCTCATCGCACAGCGTATTCTTGTAAAAATAATTCATTTGCTCAGCAGGTCTGCAAACACTCATTACGACATCATTGTTATACATTATCGGCTTTCTGCCCGAAACCGCATCGCCTTCTTTCTTTGCAGGCTTTGTCCTGAAATGATATGGACGAAGAGACGCTTCTTTCCATTCTTCGATTGTTACATTTTCTACTTTGTCAGATATACCTTTTATCTTTGCAGGTGAATTTATGTGATATGCATTTGTATAAATACTGTCAAACCCGATTGTAGAAAACAGTTCTTCTTTATAAAGTGTACCGTCCGGCTGTCTGAATTGAGTGTGTCTTTTCTGAGGTATCTCTCCGAGTTTATAATAGTAAGGCATTTCTGTTTCAGTTAATAGTTAATAGTTAATAGTTAATAGTTGAAAGTTGAAAGTTAAAAGTTGAAAGTTTGTAAAGTTTGTAAAGTTTGTAATTTCGTTTAGTAAAGAGAAATCTAAAATCCAAAATCAAACATCTAAAATCGTTTAAATCCCAAATCCGACATCCCAAATTCCTAATTCCTAATTCTTAATTGCAATTTGCTCTTCATACTCTTTCAATTCCAGATATCTCTCTGCATCAATAGCGGCCATACATCCCGTTCCTGCAGCTGTAACTGCCTGTCTGTAATAATTATCCTGCACATCACCGCAGGCAAAGACTCCTTCGATATTTGTTTCGCTTGTTGATTTCTTAGTGATCAGATAACCGTTTTCATCCATATCAAGAATTCCTTTGAATATTTTCGAATTCGGTTCATGTCCGATTGCTGTAAAAAATCCTGAACATTCCATTTCATAAACCTCATTTGTCTTTAAATTCTTTACTCTTACACCGGTAACGGTTTTTCTTTCACCTTCCGTTTTACCGAGTATTTCCTCGACTACAGTGTTCAATACAAATCTGATCTTCGGATTTTCTCTGGCTCTGTCAAGCATAATTTTCGAAGCCCTGAATTCTTCTCTCCTATGGATCAGTATAACCTCGCTTGCATGTCTGGTGAGATAGTTCGCTTCTTCCATTGCGGTATCACCTCCTCCTACTACTACTACTTTCATTCCTCTGAAAAAGAATCCGTCGCAGGTAGCACATGAAGAAACTCCATATCCCATGAAGATTTTTTCTGATTCAAGACCGAGCCATTTTGCAGATGCACCTGTTGAGACAATGACAGTGTCTGCTGTATATTCCTTATCTTCTTCATCACAGATCTTAAAAGGTCTCTTTGAAAAATCCACTTTTATAATATTTCTGAACACTGACTTTGCTCCAAACCTGTACGCCTGCTTTCTCATTATATCCATCAGCTCAGGTCCCTGGATTCCGTGTTCGAATCCGGGATAATTTTCTACCTCGGTTGTTATTGTCAGTTGTCCACCGGGCTGATGACCTTCAAATATCAACGGATTGAGACTTGCTCTTCCGGAATACAATGCAGCAGTTAATCCCGCCGGACCCGATCCTATTATAATTACCTTATAATGATTCTGCTTGCCGTTTGATGATAGTTCCA
>CAYNTN010000262.1:0-3999 GCA_964399995.1 uncultured Ignavibacteriaceae bacterium | reverse complement strand
CACGATTGACGATTCACGATTCACGATTCACGATTGACGATTCACGATTCACGATCGACGAGTTTGTTTGAAAGTTTTCAGATTCCTTACCCAGCCCTTATACTTAGTCCTTCTTAAAGGTGTCCCTTCGAATATTCTGTTAAACTGCTCTTCGCTAATATCCGAAAGCTCGCTGTGAGTCTTATTGAAGATTTCCTGTCTGGGAAAAAATTCAGGATCGGTAGTAAAGAATTTGTTGTCATTAAAAGGACAAACATCCTGGCAGATATCGCATCCGAAAACCCAGCCATTAAGATCAATGTCATTGGAAATTTCATTTCTGTTTTCAATTGTATGGTAGGAAATGCATAAGTTTGCATCAACTTTATATTCATCATATATTGCTCCTGTGGGACATTCATTTACACAAATTGAACAACCTCTGCAGAGATCATCAATAGATTTATCATAATTCAGTTCGATATTGATCAATATTGTTGCGAGAAAAAAGAAGCTTCCGAATTCAGGATTAATGACATTTGTATTCTTCCCTAACCAGCCGATTCCGCTTCTGACAGCCCATGCTTTATCCATCACAGGACCGTCATCAACATAAAATCGGGTTTTAATTCCTTCCTGCATTCCGTCAATTTCTTTACAGAGTATTTTTAACTTTTCTTTTATGATCTTATGATAATCTCTTTCCCCCCATGCATATCTTGAGATCTTCGGAATGTTTTTGTTTTCAGAATGAGCCACTGGCGTGTCATAAAGATATGCAAGTGAGATAACCGATCTTACATCTTCCATTACAAGTTTCGGATCAATTCTTTTTTCAAATGAATTTTTCATCCATTTCATATCCGCATTTCTTCCTTCATCAAGCCATTCTTTTAAATATGCTCCTTCTTCTTTCAGGACTTCAGCTTTTGAAATTCCGGCTGCAATGAATCCTGCATCCAGACATTTCTGTTTGATTAAATATGTAAGATCATTTTTCATTTGAAGTTTACTCTTTTCACCACTAAGACACAAAGACACAAAGAGAGAAATTTCTTAGAAAGCAAAAAACTTAGTGCCTTTGTGTCTTTGTGGTTAATAAATTTTTGCAAAAGAGATCAAATCTAAAATCCTAAATCTAAAATCTAAAATCAAAGATCTTCTTGTCCGGTGTCTTCACATATATCCACTCATCAATGATCTTCAGCTCAAATGTTCTTAGCTTACATCCCATCTTAGTCGGCTGCTCACCGGTCTCAAGATGAAATTGAAACCCGTGAACCGGGCAGGCAACATACATTTCTTCGACATATCCGTCATATATTTGTGAAGTATGATTATGAGGGCAGATATTATCAACTGCATAAAATTTGTCATTCACTTTGAATACAGCGATCTCATTTTCATCATCGAGCTGAAATCTTTTGCCTTTGCGGTTATATATCTCCGATGTCTTGCATATTTTTTTATAGCCGTCTTTCATTTGTTTAAAATAAAAAACTTCTTATCAAAATTAACTGATAAGAAGAATCTTGGTGTTCAAAAAAGATTGCATTTTATATCCCGCCGTTGTGAAAGTGTTAGTGTTGTTGGTGACCAATGGCAGGAATATTTTTTTAAACACTACCTTACTTTAACAGCAGCATTTGTTTTGTGACAAAGAAGTTTTCGATTTCAATTCTGTAATAATAAATTCCGCTGGGACGATCATTTGCATTCCACATGACAGAATGTCTTCCCGTATTTTGCTTTGAATTTACTAACGTTTCTGTCTCTTTTCCATTTACATCAAATACTTTCAGCTTTACAAATCCGGAATTCAATAATTCATAATTAATTACCGTTGATGAATTAAAAGGATTCGGATAATTCTGCTGCAGGTTAAAAGAAAGGGGAGAATTCTGACTATTAATCGACTGTATTATCGGTACGTAATGATGGTCAGGATTCGTTATGTCGCCATAATCCCTTTCTATAACTTTTGTTTCGTAATTTGCTGACGGTGGATTAATCCATCTCAAATCTATATACTGACCCTGTGCAAATGATGGTGCTGAAGTTTGCACCCTCATTCTTGCAATGAGAGTTCCCGGGTTGATCGTTGAGACTGTATAGAATCCTGTGTGAGGTAATATTCCCGAACACACTAATTTGTTATCAATTACATTGTAAGCAGGTGGTAAGACAAACCCCGGCAAATGTGTGTTGATTCGTGTATAGGTTAGGTCCCCTCCGTTCGAAATTAAAGGATTGAAACTGAAATTATACACAATTGAAATTAAGTTTAAAGAATCTATTACCTGCGGGTTTATATGTACCATATAAATATCAAAATACAATGAATTTGGTGAGATGAGTGTAATATTAGTCACGATCAATGTATAATCAGGAATTTGAGATGAGACCCTTATATTTGTGAAGCAGATCCAGACTATCACAAACAAAATAATTATTGTTTTCATACCTTTGTAATTTAAATTTAATCATTCAATTACCGGAGCAGGTATTTTTACAAATTCAAGATTCCGTATTAAATATAGCTTAAATTAGCAATAATTAATTACTATTTAAACAGTTGAAGAATAGTATATAAACTTCAAAATCTGATTATTAATTTTTATAATTATTTAAATAATAATTTTTCGGCTGGCATCTTAACATTTTTGTGTATAAAAGTCTTCTAACACCAGAAAACTATATATGACAAGTTGCAGTCATTTTGAAAAGACTAAACTCATAAATAGAAAAGCCGGATAATCCTCCGGCTTTTTATTTTTACAATTATTTGAAAAGTCAGTTCTATGTAAAAGCTTTCTCCGTTAATCTCGATGCAAAAATCATTTCCCCGTTTTTAAATACCATCAGCTCTCCGGGTAAGAATTTCTCCCACTGCTCGTCAGTCAAAGGGTTGGTTGCAATGACATAACCTTTTGCATCAGGCAAATTTATCTCAAATTCATCATCCTGCAACTTTCCTAGTCCGGGCTGACCCTTTCGCTGAACTATGCGGTAGGAATTAAAGTCATTCATATCATGATAACAAAAAAGATATTCACCGTCCGAAAATACGCAGTTAAATTGTCCGAAATTGTTGATCTCTTTAAGCAGATGATTTAGCCACTCAAATTCGACCGGTGTCCATTCCCTGATTTCCCTGCATTCAATTGCATGGAGAATATGACAAAATGCATGTTCCGAATCTGTCTCACCTATCGGAGTAAACCTTCCGGTATGCAATGACTGGAATCCTTGTAGCGAGCCATTATGAGCGAATACGTATTCCTTGCCGTTGAGTGTTTTTGAAAACGGATGTGTATTCCTGTGTGAAACTTGTCCCACGCTTGATTTTCTTACATGACCAATGATAATTTTGGATACAATCCCGGGATAAATATTTATGAATTTTGACATAATGCTTTGACCGGCCTGCATCGGCTCTTTTATAATTTGTGCCGATTCATCTGGATAGTATGCAATACCCCATCCGTCAGGATTACTTTGTCCCTTTGATTTAAAACCTTTAATTGAAAAGTTCGGCCTTACCGGATCATTAAATGACATTCCTATTAAGTCACACATGTTGCAATTTTAGTTTAATTTTAATAAAAATAATGTTTTAAATAATTTAATCCCTGTTAAGTAGACAGGAATACTAATACTACTTTATATCAAAAACCCTGTCAAGCCTCGCTATCTTCATCAGATCTCTCACATTAGCGTTCACATTCTGAAGGATAAGCTTTCTGCTCTTTTCACGTTCAAGCCTCTCTGAAAGAAGCAGAACTGAAAGTCCCGAGCTGTCACATTTGGTTACATCTTTCAGATCTATGATGAACTGGTTGTCAATTTCCTTCTGAAGAAAGATCAGTTCAGTTTTCAGATCAGCTGAAATCTCATGATCAAGCGACTTTGATTCAAGCTTGAATATCGTTTTATCTTTTTGCTTGTCTATTTCAAATTTCATAAAAGTTTGTAAAGTTCATAAAGTTTGTAAAGTTCATAAAGTTTGTAAAGTTCATA
>CAYNTN010000261.1:0-4063 GCA_964399995.1 uncultured Ignavibacteriaceae bacterium | reverse complement strand
AACAAATTAACAAATTAACAAATTAACAAATTAACAAATTAACAAATTAACAAATTAACAAATTAACAAATTAACAAATTAACAAATTAACAAATTAACAAATTAACAAATTAACAAATTAACAAATTAACAAATTAACAAATTAACAAATTAACAAATTAACAAATCAGCAAGGTTGGATAAAATATCAACGGAGAATATTGATCTTAAGATTAAACTTCTTGAAGACTTTGAGAAGTTTGAATCGGGTCTTAACGGCGAGACGAAGAATTATTTTCATAAGATCAGGCAGGATGCGATTGCAACTTTCGAGGAGCTGGGCTTTCCGGTAAAGAAACTTGAAGAATGGAAGTATACAAACATCACACCTATACTTAAACATGATTTCAAAACAGTAATTGAGACTGCATCTTCGAAATTAAGTGAAGCTGATATTAAAGATTATTTATTTCAGGAAAATGTAAACATTCTTGTGTTTGTGAACGGGCAATTTGATGAAAAACTTTCCAAAATTATTACAAAGACCGAGGGAGTGTTTATCGGGAGCCTGCTTAAGGGAAGAGTTATTTTGAGTGAGGTTGTTGAAAAGCATTTTTCAAAATACGCTGATTATAAAAATCAGAGTCTTACAGCATTGAACACTGCGTTTGCTAAAGATGGTGCTTTCATTTACGTTAAGAAAAATACTGCAGTTGATGAACCGGTATATATACTGAACATTTCGGATTCAAGAGATGAAAGTTACCTATCGCAGCCGAGAAATTTATATATTGCAGAAGAAGGTGCAAGCGTTAAGATAGTTGAGGATTATTATTCAATCGGAAACAAGCATAGCTTTACTAATGCCGTAACTGAAATCTATTGCGGAGCGAATTCGAATCTTGAAAGATTTAAAATACAAAGTGAAGGTGAACACGCATTCAACATTAACACTACACAGGTGATGCAGGAAAAGGACAGCAAGTTTTCCGACACTACAATTTCATGGGGCGGAGCGATCACAAGAAATAATCTGAATGCAGTCTTCAACGGTACAAATACGGAGTGTCATTTTTACGGATTATATTTATTGAATGGAAAGCAGCATGTTGACAACCACACGCTTGCAGACCATGCTATGCCGAATTGTTTCAGCAATGAACTCTACAAAGGTATCATTGATGACAAAGCCACCGGAGTTTTTAACGGCAAAATTATGGTTCGCGAAGATGCGCAGAAAACAAATGCATACCAATCTAACGGAAACATACTTTTATCCGAAGATGCTACGATTTACTCAAAGCCTCAGCTTGAGATTTTTGCTGATGATGTGAAATGCAGTCACGGAGCGACTACCGGGCAGCTGAATAAAGAAGAGATGTTTTATCTTCGTGCAAGAGGGATTGGGAAGGAAGAAGCGAGGATACTATTGTTGAATGCATTTGCGGGTGATGTGATTGATTCTGTGAAGATAGATTCATTGAGAGAAAAACTGAGAAGTACTTTATCGAAAAAATTAACCAGGGAAAGTTAATAATGCAATCAGAAATTTTAGAAAATATTACTAAAGAAAGATCAAAAACTTCATTCGACGTCTATAAACTTCGCGAAGAATTTCCAATTCTCAATCAGAAAGTTCACGGTAATCCTTTAGTCTATTTTGACAATGCAGCCACAAATCAGAAACCAACTTCAGTAATAAACTCTATTTCAGATTATTATAAAACCATTAACAGCAATGTTCACCGGGGTGTTCATTCATTAAGCGAGAAAGCAACTGAGGCTTATGAAGAAGCAAGAGAGAAAGTCCGAGAGTTTATAAATGCTGAATCAAAAAGAGAAATAGTTTTTACAAGCGGAACCACTGAAGGTGTAAATTTAATTGCGTCATCTTTCGGTGAAAACATTCTGAGAGAAAGTGATGAAGTTATTGTTTCTGAAATGGAGCATCATTCCAATTTTGTTCCCTGGCAGATACTTTGTGAAAGGAAGAATGCAGTACTGAAATTCATTCCTGTAAATGAGGCGGGTGAATTATTGATGGATGAATTTGAGAAGATGATCAATGATAAAGTAAAAATGATCTCGGTTGTTTATGTTTCCAATTCACTCGGAACGGTTAATCCTGTTAAAGAAATAATTGAGATCGCTCACAGACATAACATTCCTGTAATGCTAGACTCAGCGCAGGCTGCCCCGCATTTGAAAATTGATGTTAAAGATCTCGACTGTGATTTCTTAGCATTTTCCGGACATAAAGTTTTCGGACCGACAGGCATCGGGATACTTTACGCAAAGGAAAAATATCTTGAAAAGATGCTGCCGTATCAGAGCGGCGGTGAAATGATAAAGTCAGTAACATATAATGAGACGATATTTAATGATCTGCCGTACAAGTTTGAAGCAGGGACTCCGAACATTGAGGGAGCGATAGGATTAGGAGCTGCTATTGATTTTGTGAACCGGATCGGATATGAAAATATTTTGCTTCATGAAAATGAATTGTTAAAATATGCAAATAAGAAATTAGAAGAAACCGGCGGAATAAGATTTATCGGAACGGCAAAAAATAAAGCAAGTGTTGTTTCTTTTTTAATTGAAGGAGTTCATCCTTATGATGCGGGAACAATCTTAAATCAAATGGGAATTGCTGTCAGGACAGGCTTTCACTGCACTCAACCGTTGATAGAACAAAGATATAAATTGCCGGGGACTATAAGAGCTTCATTTACAATTTATAATACTAAAGAGGAAATTGACAGACTGGCTGAAGGAGTTTTGAGAGTGAAGAAAATGTTACAATGATGTGTCATTTTTTGAACTATGATTTGCAATGATGAAATGATAACTATGAAAGAAAATATAAATCACTAGATAAAATGTCAGAACATTCCATAGAAGAGATAGAAAATGAAATAGTTGATGAATTCAGTTTATTTGATGACTGGATGGATAAGTACGAATATATCATCGAGCTTGGGAAGAGTCTGCCTTTGATTGAACCGAAATATAAGACTGAAGAATTTAAAGTAAAGGGATGTCAGTCACAGGTGTGGCTGAATGCAGAATTGAAAGACGGAAGGATGTTTTATAAAGCTGACAGTGATGCTGTAATAACAAAGGGAATGATTGCTTTACTGATAAGAGTATTATCCGGTCAGAAGCCGGAAGATATTGCGAGTGCGAAATTAGATTTCATAAACAAAATCGGAATGAAGGAACACCTGTCGCCAAACCGTTCAAACGGTTTGATGTCAATGATAAACTACATGAAAAATTACGCCTTAACTTATTCGGGAGAAAATGTTAACTAAACTAAAAAATTATTTTTCAAAAGAAGCAAAACCGGAATCAGATAATAAATCCGGGTCCGATGAGCAGTTAATCGAAACAGTAACAGACTCAGAATCCGTTAAAACGGATTCCCTTGCTTCAGAATCAAAAAAACAAAAACCGGAGTCCGATTATGAATCTAAACCCGATTACAAAGTATTCGAAAAAGAAATAGACACGGAATCCGTTAAAACGGATTCTCCTGTGCCCGAAACAATGATAGTTTCTGATGAGACTCCAAAAGAGGAAATCAATAGCAAGCATTCAACCGAAGAGATAAAAGCAGAAGTTATTAAAGTATTAAAAACATGTTACGATCCGGAAATACCCGTTGACGTATGGGAACTTGGGCTGATTTACGAAATCAATATTGCTACCAACGGAGACGTGCTTATTGTTATGACTTTGACTTCACCCTCATGTCCGGTTGCAGGAATACTGCCGGGTGAGATAGAACAAAAAGTAAAGGATCATCCGATGGTTAATGACTGCAAGGTGCAGCTTACATTTGATCCGCCATGGAGCCAAATGAATATGTCTGAAGTAGCGAAGCTTGAACTGGGATTTCTGTGATTGAAGTTCATAAAGTTTATAAAGTTTAAAAGTTCATAAAGTTCATAAAGTTTATAAAGTTTATAAAGTTTATAAAGTTTATAAAGTTTATAAAGTTTTTAAAGTTTAATGTTTCAAGACGATAAACTTAACAAACTTAACAAACTTAACAAACTTAACAAACTTAACAAACTTAACA
>CAYNTN010000260.1:0-4166 GCA_964399995.1 uncultured Ignavibacteriaceae bacterium | reverse complement strand
CCGACAATGAGTGACGAATGGGATAGAGTTATCACTGACATGATATCAAAAGATAAATGGATTATTGAAGGAAACTACTCACGAACATTCAAAATGAGAGCATTAAGATCCGATTGTATTTTCTTTTATGACCACTCTTCGATATTGTGTTTATACAGAATTTATAAAAGAGTCATTAAATCAAAACTGAAACTTGAAAGAAGAACTGACATAGCTGACGGATGTTATGAACCCTGGATCATTGACCGTGAGTTTACAAAATTTGTTTGGAACTACAATAAAGTAATTAGACCGAGAATGTATTCGATATTAGAAGAAATTAATTATGATAAAAATAATCTGATTATATTCAATAGCAGGAAAGAGTTTAAAAAATATGTAAATAAACTGAATCTTTCTTTATGAAAATTTCTGTTGAAAAAAATCTTTATCTTGAATCTGTCTGTGAATCACACGCTGAAGAATTATTTTTATTAACAGACAAGAACAGAAAGTATTTGAGGAAATGGCTTCCATGGGTAGATGGTACTCAAACTGTTGAGGATACTAAAAATTTTATTAAATTTTCCCGCAAGCAACAAAGATCTAAAAAAGGAATTCAGTTTACAATAAAATATAAAAACAATATATGCGGAATGACAGGTCTTGTATTTATAGACAACCAAAATAAAAAGACAGAGATCGGATACTGGCTAAGTTCAAAGCAAACGGGTAAGGGAATTATGACCAAGAGCTGCAAAGCATTGATTGATTATTACTTCAATAATTTAAATCTCAATAAAATAATGATCCACTGTGCTCCGGGAAATAAACCCAGCATTGGGATTCCGGAAAGACTGAAATTTATAAAAGAAGGATTGCTGAGAGATGACACAGTGCTAAATGGTAAGTTTGAGGATTCGATTCTGTTCACTTTACTCAGAAAAGAATGGGAGGAACATTGTTCAGAAAAAATTAATTAATGCTGTGATGATAAGGCGGAAAGCATGATTTTGAAGTATTCAAATAATTTAACAAAACCGAACAAAACCGGTCTATAAACTCTATCAAATGACTTGAAAAAAATTAAACAGTGAATTACGTTGCAGTTAATAACTTATACAATGTTATTTAAAGCTATTGTGAATGCTAAAATCCCTAATGTAAATTGAAAGCAAATCATAATTTTAGCAAACTTTCCCTCCCTTAGTTTTTATTAAAATTTTTTGATTCCGTAAAAGAATATTCAGGAGGCGGCAGTGTACTTGAAATATTGTAAATATCTGATGACCGTAAACTTAACCATATACATAATAGCGGTTAATTTTACATTCGGGCAAATTTCAGGCAAAGAGCCCGACAGCAGGGTATTCAATATACAGGAAAGTTTACTGGACAGCACACGCGCAAATCCGGAAAAGTATTTGCCAATACTAACTAAGACACTGCTCTACAATGTTACCAATGAATTTGAAAAAGTGAAAATCATTCATGACTGGATAGCAACGGAAATAACTTATGACAATGAAATTTATTTAAGGATTTCGGATTTAGTTTACAAAACAAATGATGTGCTGACGAAGAAAAAGGCAATTTGTATCGGCTACTGCAACTTATTAAGTAAAATGTGCAATTATGCGGGTATCGAAAATGTATCAATTATTGGTTATGCTAAAGCTAATACTGACAATGAGGAAAGCCTTCCTGACAATTACACAAAACCGAATCACCAGTGGAGCGCAGTAAAAATTTACGGTAAATGGTATTTGATTGATGTTACATGGGATGCAGGGTATTTATTAGATGACTCTTTTATTTTTAAGTACTCTACTACTTACCTCTTCATTGATCCGGAAGCATTTATAAAGAATCATTTTCCTGAAGATATTATTTGGCAATTGCTGAATAAGCCGGTAAGCTGGCATGAATTCAGAGAGATGAAATTTACTGAGCCGGTTAATAAACTTGCGTTAAACACAATGTCAATAAAAGGAGGTATTAGTTTTTCCCGTTTATATAATTTTAACATTCCCGGTATATCGGAATCAAAGGGTTTTAATTTCAGCCTTTCTCTGAATAAAGGCATTACAAATGAACTGGGAATGGAAATGGAATTATCATATGATCACATGAATATTAATCAGGATCTGAACTTCCTTCAGTCTTCACCTTATTTCAACATTGAAAAAAGTACATATTCTGATCCGGTTAATAATGGTAGGTTGAAAGTAGGTAGTCTTGGTTTTGAAAAAATCGGCGCAGGTATAAATTTTAAATACCATCTTCAGAATGAAACTAATCTGCTGCCTTTTTTAAAGACAGGGTTTTCCGTATCTCTTCCATTTAGTCTTGCATCTTCTGAAAAAGGAATTGCCGTTAATGATGAAGGAAGCATAGATGTGCTTGAAGTAAACAACCTTGGTGTTTTTGATCAGGTCTTATACGGAGCCATTTTATCACTCGGAACGGATTTTGTGCGAAGAGACGATTCAAAGAAAAATTATTTACCTGTGTTTGGAATAGAATTAAAGTGGTCTTTAATGCTGAATTCTTTAAATCTGTTTAAAGACTATGACGAGGGGGAGAATGAATTTAAATCTTATTCAATTAACTTAATGTTTTATTTATGATCTGAGCAAATAGACTTGTAGTAACGCACTTTAAAACGTACGTTTGTCAAAATATAATTATGAAAACAATAACTGCAACAAAAGCCCGAAACAAAATTTATAAATTGATAGATGAAACTGCTCTTGAAAGCAAACCGATTCAAATAACAGGTAAAAGAACAAATGCTGTCTTAATTTCAGAAGCTGATTGGAATGCTATTCAGGAAACGTTGTATCTGTTATCAATTCCGGGAATGAAGGAGTCTATTATTAAAGGAATGAAAGAACCCCTCGATAAATGTCTTGACAGGCTACCATGGTAAAATGGAAAATTGTTTTTTCCAAGCAAGCTGCAAAAGATTCTAAAAAGCTAAAATCATCAGGGTTAAAAGAATTTGATAATTAAATTAATCTTAATTCACATATACTCTATCTTCACATTATCCGTCAGCGGGTGTGACTGACAAGTAAGTATAAATCCTTCTTCAATTTCAGAATCAGATAATCCCTCGCGCTCATCCATCTTAACTTTCCCCGAATAAAGCTTTGCTCTGCAAGTCGTGCAGATTCCCGCTTTGCATGAATAAGGAGGATCAAGGTCGGCTTTTATTGCTGCATCGAGAATTTTCATTTCCGGAGGAACGTCAATTTTGTATTCATTGCCTTCCAAAATAATCTCAACCTGTCTTTCTTTAACAACGTCAGATTCTTCGCCTTCAGGAATATATTCTTCATGGTGAACGGGTGCAGTAAAATACTCAATATGAATTTTGTCTGCGGGAACATTCTCGTCAACTAAAGTTTGTTTCACCAATTCCATCATTTCAGCAGGACCGCAAATGAAAAATTCCGCCTCATTAATTTTATTTCCTGAATCAGCCTTTATTATTTTCAGCAGGTCATTTTTATTCACTATTCCTTTAAGACCTGTCCATTCATCACTGCAATCGTTAAGAGTAAAGTAAATTTTAAACCTGTCGCTGTATTCTTTCTGAAGTTTTGTCAATTCATTTTTAAAAATAATGCTGTCTTCGGAAGCGCTGCCGTAATAAAGTATAACTTTGCTTTTAGGTTCAACCGCCAGCACTGATTTTAAAATCGAAAAAAGCGGAGTGATGCCGCTGCCGCCTCCAATGAGTATATATGATTTTTCATTTGCCGGATTTAATTCCGTAAAAAATTTCCCTTGCGGAGGATAAGCATAAAGAACGTCACCTTCTTTTAAATTGTGATACAGATAAGTAGATACAATCCCGTTACCAATAATTTTTGATGCAATGACATGATCAGTCTCCGTATAAGGACTGCTGCAGAGAGAGTATTCCCTTCTGTATTTTTGATCGTCAATATTTACCTGTATGGAAAGAAACTGTCCCTGCTTATATTTAAAAACTTCTTTCAGAGCATCCGGAATATCAAAATAAATGGAAACTGCTTCTTTGGTTAGCTTATTTACTTTTTTTACTTTAAGCGGGTATTGTTTGATTGACATGGATTATTGTATCTGAACTATGATGGTATTGAAGTTTGTTAAGTTTGTTAAGTTTGTTAAGTTTGTTAAGTTTGTTAAGTTTGTTA
>CAYNTN010000259.1:0-4227 GCA_964399995.1 uncultured Ignavibacteriaceae bacterium | reverse complement strand
GATCTGCTGGCGCTGGTCGACGAGGATACAAATGCGTTTAATAAGGTCATGGACGCATTTGGCCTGCCGAAAGGGACCGACGAGGAAAAGGCAGCGCGTACGGCCGCCATTCAATCGGCTACGAAATGCGCTACCGAGATACCTTTTCGCACGATGGAACGTACGTTTGATTCGTTTGAGATCATTAAGGAAATGGCCGAGCACGGAAATCCGAATTCGGCATCGGACGCGGGCGTCGGTGCCCTATGTGCTCGCTCGGCCGTCATGGGTGCCTATCTGAATGTCAAGACCAATGCTGCTGGCCTCAAGGACCGTGAATTTGCCGACGATCTCGTCGCTCGGGGTGCCGAGATCGAAAGCCGTGCGGTCGAGTTTGAGGCTGAGATCATGAAGATCGTGAATTCAAAGTTCTGACCTAGATCGTCATTAGAGTTTCGCCCGTTCATATTGGGCAAACAAGCTCGTTATCTCAGCGTTTATCTTTGCCTTAGCAGCAAGGTTGGTCTCACGGTCACGTCTCTTTACAAGTTCCTCGATCTGCGCGGCAATGATCTCCATCTTGGTTTCCGGTTTTTTTGGTTTGGGGACGTTGTATTTGTTGTCCATAGATCTATAGAGAAAGGCCGTTCCAAACATCAGGTATTGGAGCGGCCTTTTTTGTTTATACGCTGAAAAGTGGTTAGCTTTGCGAGTGGATCAGGCGGCGGGTCTGGTCGCCAAAGAGCACATCGATCTTGTGCGGTTCGATAACTGCCGTAACTTCGCCGTGTCCGAATTTGGTGTGCATCATCGCCTGACCCTTACGGTATCTGCGTGTGCGGTCATAATCCGAGGCAGCCTTGGCACGGCCGACGCTGACCGCGGTTTTGACGCCGCGGCTGAATGTGCTGGCCGTTCCGCATTCGGAACAAACTGCTTTAGTGATCTTACCTTGCTTGGTAACCGTTTCGATGTTGTGATCCTTTTCGACGTCACATGCTGAGCACATCATCTCGAGTGAATCGCCAACTTCGTACTTCTTTGTCAACATAATTGTCTTCCTTCCCTTTTTCTATCTGTAGCGACGCGGACGAAACTGGCGAAAGTTCTTTTTGCTCGGAGCGGGTTTAGCTGCTCCGACCGACCCGAGCGTCTCGCCGCCGAATTCTGGGTGATATACACGCTCCACCTTTTCGCCTGTTAATTTTTCGATGGCACGCATCGAATGTTCTTCGGCGATCGTAAACAGCGTGATCGCCCGTCCGGCCTTTCCTGCTCGTCCGGTTCGCCCGATGCGGTGAACATAATCCTCCGCAACCTCGGGTATATCATAGTTTATCACATGTGAGACCGAATCGATATCGATACCGCGGGCTGCAACGTCGGTCGCCACCAACACATTGGTGTGTCCCGATTTGAAGCTGCGAAGTGCGGCCTCGCGCTGTGACTGTGACCGATCGCCGTGGATGCGGTTCGATTTGTGCGAACGAGCCTCAAGGATGTGAGCGAGGCGGTCAGCACCGCGTTTTGTGCGTGTAAAGACCAATACGCGTTCAAAATCTTCTTTCTCGAGCAGGTCGAGCAGAAGAACGGTCTTTGATTGTGCCGCGACCGGGTATGCCGTCTGTTCGATCAGCATAGCTGCCTTGCCGCGAGGGCTGACCTCGACGTAAACAGGGTCGTTGAGCATCGGCGTCGCGACGCTTTCGATCTCGTTCGACATCGTCGCCGAGAAGAAAAGCGTCTGACGCTTCGCCGGTATTACCTTGGCAATTCGTTTGATCGCGGGTAGAAAGCCCATATCGAGCATGCGGTCAGCTTCGTCGAGGACGAGACATGTCAATTTCGAAAAATTGAGCATTCCCTGGTCCATAAAATCGATCAGGCGGCCCGGCGTGGCGATAATGATATCGACACCGCGGCGAAGCGCCTGGATCTGCTTGTTGTAGCCGGCACCGCCGATGATCGCCGTGCAGCTGACACCCTTGGGTGCGAATTGGCGGCAGGCGGCCTCGGTCTGATTTGCAAGCTCACGCGTCGGCGAGAGAATCAAAACGCTCGTACCGCGTCGACCTTTTTCGGCGGCGATGTTCTGAAGTATCGGAAGCAGGAAAGCCGCCGTTTTGCCGGTGCCGGTCTCGGCACACGCAAAAACATCCCGGCCTTGTAAAACAACAGGAATAGCCTGTTCTTGAATTGGTGTAGGCTGTGTATAGCCCATCTGCTCACATTTGTCGGTATAAACCGGCAGCAAGCCTAAATCTCTAAAAGTCATTAGTAATAAAAAATCTCTGGATCAACTGAAAGTCAGAACCACCTGCGGTAGCGGGTGGTTGAAGATGTGCTATCAAAATAGCCATCGGTCAACATGGACGTAACCACCCGCTATCGCGAGGTGGTTCTGACAAGAATCAGGATGTAATAAGAAGTACTAACCTAGGAGTGATCTTCAGTCTAACGGTGAAAACGAAGGAACCTACGTTCGAGGGGCCAGCATTCATTGTGCGTGCCCGCTTCTAACTAGTCGTAACGACCCGTCTCTCGAACTATCCATTACGTTTCAACGCTTGAAACGATCTTACCGTCGATGAATGAGATACGGAATTATCAAACGACCAGATTAGCGCGGATCGTAATAAATAGCAAGCTAATTATTTTGGATCCATTCCGCAGCGACTTCGCGAGGGGCTCGCTTCTTGCCGTCGACCTCGTAATTGAGGCGGCGCATTTCGGCCGTTGAGATCGAATTGGACACGTTTTCAAAGATCAACTGCAGCATCGGCAGAGTCTCTTGTCGGGCAATATAGACCGCCTGATACGGTGGGAAATAGTGCCTGTCGTCCTCAAGTTGAACCAGATCGAGAGCGGCGATGAGGCCGTCGGTCGAATTACCCGCGATAATGTCGAGCGAACTCGATGCGAGGGCGTTGTATGTCAGCGAGAGGTCCATTTCTTTCGGCTGTTTGGTGAAATTGAAACCGTACGCTTTCACAAAACCCGCGTAGCCGTCGGCCCGCGACATGAAATCCTGGCCGAAACCGGCTTGCCAGCCCTTGGCGAATGGGACGGCGTCAGAGATCGTTTTGATGTTGCTCTTTCTCGCGACGTCGCCGCGGACAAGGATCGCGAAATCATTTGAGAACCCGAGCGGCGGACTGACCGCGAGATTGAATTTCTCAGCATATTCGGCCTTCGTCTGGTCGTAAACGGCCCGTGGGTCGGTCACGGGCTTGTGTTTCAATATCGCCGTGTATGCCGTGCCTGTGTATTCGGGATAAACGTCGATCTGGTTCGACAATAGGCTTTCGTGAGCAATGTTGCCGCCGAGCTCGAATTTACGCGTTACCTGCACGCCTCGTTTTTCGAGCGTTTGGGCCAGGATCTCAGCGAGGATGATCGATTCGGTGAAATCCTTTGAGCCGATGACGACCGTTTTGCTCTCGCCCGTCGTCGTTCTCGAAATTGAGATCTCAGATCTGAAATTTGAAATGAGGCCGATACCGACGATCGCGGTAAGGAACGCGGCGACTCCGGTGGCGACGAACCTGCGTCGGCCGGCCTTTGCGCGTTCGGCGATCTCAAAGCTCTTTTCAAACTGCCCAAGAGCGAAATCGCATAACAACGCTAGTATCGCCGCGGCCAACGCTCCGGCGATGAGCAGATTGTTGTCGTTCTGGCGAAGGCCGCGGAAAATGTATGTTCCGAGACCGCCCGCACCGACCGCCGCTGCAACGGTCGCAACGCCGACCGATATGACGACCGCGACACGGATGCCTGTAAGAATTACCGGAGCCGCCAGCGGAAGCTCGACCATTCTGAGGATCTGACGGTTGGTCATGCCCATCGCAACGGCCGCCTCACGGACCTTTGGGTCGATGCCGAGTATTCCTGTTACGGTATTTCTGATCACGGGCAGCAGGGCGTAAAGAGCAAGTGCGATGATCGCCGTTCTCGCTCCGATGCCGCCAATGAACGGTATCGGAATGAGCAACCCGAACAGCGCGAGACTCGGAACGGTCTGCATTATGTTCGCAAAGCCGAGCACCGGTGTACGCAGCCCTTTGATCCGCGTAAGCAAGATGCCGAGCGGCACGCCGAACAATATCGCGAGGCCGGTCGAGACGAAAACGAGAAATATATGCTCGCGCGTCAGCGTCAGGAGTTCGGCCCGGTTGTCCCCGATGAATTGCAGAAACTCGTTCATCGGCTGCTATTGTACATCCAAAACCGTTTCACATGAGTAATGTA
>CAYNTN010000258.1:0-4235 GCA_964399995.1 uncultured Ignavibacteriaceae bacterium | reverse complement strand
GCTTTGTGCATTCTTTGCGTCCTTTGTGGTTAAGTAACATTTTGGACGGATGTGAACATAATTTCAACGGGGATGATTGTCCTCTGAAAATCTCAGACTATGAATGAAGTTTCAAGGTTTAAAAAAAAAGCTCCGCAAGATTCTTCCTGCGGAGCTAAAAAATTTTGTACCTTGATCGCAGCTACATCGCCCGTTTTTTTGCAGCTTCATAAATGGCTTGATGTGCTCTGTCTATGTTAATCAGCTTATCATAAACTGTTCTGTCTCCGTATTTCAAAAAAAGCTCTGCTATTTCATTAGCTTTTGAATCAAAGAAAATATCTATGTTAAAAGCTCTGACCTCTTTCTTTTTTATTTCACCGATTGCAGTTAAGGCGTCAAGAATATTTCTGTAGGCACTAATTTTATTCAAACTGAGTGAATCAAGTCCTGTCCACATATATTCGAAATATGCTTTCCTAAAGCCATCCGATCTTACATCCAGAATATCCTGCACAAGCTGAAGCCTTGAAGGTTTGGATCCTCCGCCGGTTTCATTCCATCCTCTGAGATTTCCCGTGACTTTATTACATATATCGAGAGCTTTTTGAAAATACTTGTTTCCGCCTTTTACATAATAAGAATCCTCGTCATATCCGGCAACCATGTATGCATAATAATCAAGAAGACTAAGGAAGGAATCGAAACGGTAATCATTTTTGATAAAAACCATACTTTCCTGATAGTAGAAATCACATCTTTCATCAAGGAACCTGAATGCGACTGAATTCTTAATAGGTGAATTTCTAAACGGATCATAGACTTCACGCTGGCTTGCAATGAAGATCTGAGCCTGATAATCCATATTTACATTATCGACTCCGGTAAAATTGAACTGCATCTGCACTTTGACAGGCGGGACTTTTTCATCGAAATATTTATTCTTATTCAGGTATTCTTCCGTTCTTCTTTTAAAGTCCTTCAGTCTGTCCTGTATGTCGGGCGGTAGCTGCGTCGCATCTACTATAACTTCGACCTGCAAATCCTGCTGCTGCGATTTTGACTCTTCGGCTTTTATAAAGAGAATAAATGTAATAATAAAAAACCATTTAATTTGTCTTTGCATTTTCTGTGTGTTTCGATTAATTTAATTCCGTAAAATTTGGATTCTATTATTTAAGAATCAATACAGTTTTTTGAAATTAAGATTAAGGATTATGAATAAGATGATTAAGTTAACACTGATAATAAGCATTTTTGCATTAAAAAGTTCCTTAGCACAATTTGAACTTTCTGACATTGGAGCAAGACCTGCAGGATTAAACGGAGCTTTCACTTCACTGTCAAATAACTCACTTGCGGTTTTTTACAATCCGGCCGGGTTAGGTCAGCTTTTTTACAGGGAAATTTCTGCACTCTACAGTCCGTCACCCTTTGGACTAAGTGAAATATCAACTGCAGCTCTGACTTACGCTGAACCGATGAATTTCGGGACAATAGGCTTAGGTTTAAAGACTTTCGGATTTGATCTTTACAGGGAAACAAATGTAATAATTTCTTATGGAACCTCTTATGAAGAGAAATTATTCTGCGGACTGAACGCAAATATTTATAATTTGAATATTCAAAATTATAATTCAGCATCAGCTCTCGGTGTCGATGTAGGCGTATTGACATACATAACAGATTTTTTGAAATGGGGATTTTTCGCAAAAAACATAACCGGTTCAACCATAGGTGAATCAAAACAAAAGCTGGCTCAGGTTTACAAAACAGGCATGACGGTTCAGCCGGGATATGATTTTAATCTTGTTTTGGAATTTGAAAAAGATGTAAAGTTTCCTCTGTCGGTGAGAAGCGGACTGGAGTATTTTGTAAATGAATATATTGATTTGCGCGGTGGTATTGGAACACAGCCTGCTACTTTTTCCGGTGGAATCAGTATTAATTACAAACTTTTTCAGTTTGATTACTCAATTTACAGTCATCAGGATCTGGGGATTACAAATCAGGGTTCGGTGACAATAAATTTTGGAGGAAATAAATCCAGAAAGCTTGCAAAGGAGCAGCTCAAAAATGCATTTAAATAATTCAAAATTTGAAATACAGAAGAATAGGTAAATGCGGCGCAAAGGTAAGCGTTATTGGTTTCGGCAGCTGGCTTACAATCGGAGGATCGGTTGACAGTAAAACCGGCAGAAATCTTATCAAGTCAGCCTTTAACAACGGAATAAATTTTTTTGACACGGCGGATGTATATGCAAAAGGAAATGCAGAGAAATTTTTGGGAGATGCGCTTGAAGAGTTCAAACGGGAAGATTTGTTCATTGCGTCAAAATGTTACTGGCCAATGTCGGAGAGCCCGAATGACAGAGGATTATCAAGAAAGCACATTTTTGAATCGGTAAATAACTCTCTTAAAAATCTGAAAACGGATTACATTGATTTGTATCAGTGCCACAGATTTGATACCGAAACAGCTGTTGAAGGAACCTGCAGAGCATTTAATACTTTAATTGAGCTCGGAAAAATATTATACTGGGGTGTCAGTGAATGGACAAAAGATCAAATCAGGGAGGCAGTGACAATTTGTGAAAAAAATAATCTTCATAAACCGGTGAGTGATCAGCCTCAGTACAGCCTGCTTTACAGGGACATTGAGAAAAACGGAGTTATGGACTACGCTGAGAAGGCAGGAATAGGACTCGTGGTATGGTCTCCGCTTGCTCAGGGAGTTCTAACGGGAAAATACAATAAGAAGAAAATTGATAAAGATTCCAGGCTTATGGATGAAAAGAACAATGTTTTTGTAAGAAGAATTGCAACAGAAGAAAATCTGGATAAAGTAGCTGAGCTGATAAAAATTGCCGCTGAAATGAATACAACTGCTTCCAACATTTCACTGGCCTGGTGTCTCAGGAAGGAAATTGTTTCAAGTGTTATTACATCGGCGACTAAAGAATCACAGTTAAAAGAAAACATTACGGCTTCCGGACTTGATTTGCCGGGAAACATATTAAAACAAATTGAAGAAATATTTAAAATAAATTAATGAACTATCTTGTAATCGGAGAACCATGTGTTGACGTTATTCATAAAGCCAACGGAGAAATATCCAATTCCTACGGAGGAATTTTATATTCAGTAATCAGCATGGCTGTTTTATCGAAAAGTACTGATAATATTATTCCCATTATGAATTTAGGTGAAGATGAGTTTGAAAACGTCATAAACATTTTTAAGAAATATCCTAACATAAAAACATATGGCGTTAACAAGGTTAAACATCCGACTAGAAAAGTCATTTTATATTATAATCTATATAACAAGGACAAGAGTGCGCGTGATGAAACCTCGTCAGAGCCGACATACACTCTTGATTATAATCAATGTGAAAATTTCTTGCACATGGCCGATGCAATTTTGGTAAATATGATTTCGGGGATTGACATAACAATCGAAACTCTGAAAAACATCAGAAAAAATTTTAAGGGATTTCTTCATATAGACATTCACAACATTGTAATGCAGACAAAACCAGACGGAAGCAGAGTTCATAATAATGTAGATAACTGGTATGAATGGTGTACAAATTCAGATACCGTTCAAATGAATGAATTTGAAATAGCATCTCTGAGCAGGGAAAAGCTTACGGAATACAAAATAGCAGAAGCGATTTTGTTTAATAAAAACTACGATGTAAAAGGATTGATTGTAACAAGAGGGATCGACGGAGTTACAGGTTTTGCAAGAAAAGAAAAAAAATTCGGAGAGGAAAAATTTTATGACCTTGATCATATAGAGATCCCTGCAATCGAAAATCCTCATTTCATAGACTCGACGGGCTGCGGTGATGTATTTGCTTCTTCTTTCACAATCGACTATTCCATTAACAGGGATTATAAAAAAAGCATACACTATGCAAACAGAATGGCTTCGCTCAATGTGTCTCTGGCAGGAGTTGATGAGCTGTATAAGCTGAGATAAGTATTGAGTGTGTAGAGTGTGTAGAGTGTGTTGAGTGTGTTGAGTGTGTGGAGTGTGTGGAGTGTGTGGAGTGTGTGGAGTGTGGAGAGTGTGTGGAGTGTGTGGAGTGTGTGGAGTGTGTGGAGTGTGTGGAGTGTGTGGAGTCTTACTTATAGTCAGATTTTAAAGTTTTAAGTTAGTTATAAAGATAGTAATTTGTCATTAGCTATTAGTCATTAGTCATTAGTCATTAGTCATTAGTCATTAGTCATTAGTCATTAGTCATTAGT
>CAYNTN010000257.1:0-4246 GCA_964399995.1 uncultured Ignavibacteriaceae bacterium | reverse complement strand
AATCGTCAATCGTGAATCGTGAATCGTCAATCGTGAATCGTCAATCGTGAATCGTGAATCGTGAATCGTGAATCGTTAATCGTAATAGATAAATCCAAAATCTAAAATTGAAATAAATCCCAAATCAAGCTAGTGCGCTTCAAACCAATTCTCGCCGACACCTATTTCAACTTCTACAGGAACCTTTAGTTTGATAGCATTCTTCATTTTATCAATAACTATTGATTTTACTTTCTCAACTTCGGATTTCTTTACTTCAAATACAAGTTCATCGTGCACCTGCAGCAGCATCCTTGATTCTAATTTATTTTTCACAAGCTCATCGTAAATATTTACCATTGCAATCTTTATCATGTCTGCAGCCGTTCCCTGAATCGGCATATTGATCGCAGCTCTTTCATCTTCGGCTCTGGCAGAGGCATTCTGATTATTTATCTGGCTAAGATATCTTCTACGCCCCATTAGGGTTTCGACATAACCGTTTTCATGAGCAAATTTTTTTGTACTGTCCATGTATTCGCGGACTTTAGGATACTCCCTGAAATATCTTTCGATAATGTCTTTGGCTTCTGAATTCTTTATCTCAAGTCTGCTTGCTAAACCAAATGCTCCTATACCGTAAATGATTCCGAAGTTTACTTCTTTTGCTTTGCGTCTCATTCCCGGAGTAACATCATTCTTTGAATGCAGATTAAAAATTCTCATTGATGTCTCTGTGTGAATATCGTGATTTCTCTTGAATGCATTTATCATATTTTCGTCATCAGCATAATGTGCCATTATTCTTAATTCGATCTGAGAATAATCCGCTGACATTATTACATAATTTTTATCGGCAGGTACGAATGCTTTTCTCAGACTTCTTCCTACTTCGGTTCGGATAGGAATATTCTGCAGGTTAGGTTCATTGCTTGATATGCGTCCGGTTGCAGCAGCTATCTGATTAAATACAGTATGAACACGCTTAGTCTTAGGGTTGACTGCTTTTTTCAATCCGTCTAAATAAGTTGACTTGAGCTTTGTCAGGATCCTGTAATCAACCAGCAGCGAGGCTATCTCGTGCTGATACTTTAATTCCTCAAGAACTTTTACATCGGTTGAAAATCCGGTCTTTGTCTTTCTTGTTGGAGTAAGATTCAACTTTTTAAACAGAATATCTGCAAGCTGCTGAGTTGAATTAATGTTGAACTTCTCACCGGCAGACTTGTAGATCTTCTCTTCAAATTCCCAGATTAACTTTTCGGTCTCTTTATTGATTATTGAAAGAATTCTCTCATCAACCTTAAATCCCTGAAACTCCATTTCAGCCAGAACTTTTATCAATGGAAATTCAATCTCATTGCACAGATTAAGCAGGTTTAACTTACCAAGTTCATATTTAATTTTGTAATACAGCTGTAAAGTTATATCAGATTTTTCATCAGCATACTCCCCTGCTTTATGTACATCTATTTTATCAATGGAAACCTGCTCTTTGCCTTTGCCGGTAAGTTCTTTTAAAGATAAAGGTTTGTATCGCAGATGTTTTTCGGACAGTGATTCCATGTCATGAGCTCCGTCCGGCTGATAAATAAATGCAGCGATCCATGTATCGAAAAATAAATTCTGCATTTCAATTCCGTAGTTGCGCATTACTACATAATCAAGTTTTAAATTCTGACCGACGAATTTTATTTTCCTGTTTTCTAAAACAGGTTTAATTTTTTCTATGGCAAAATTCAATTCAACCCCGGAAGCATTGTCATCACTGACTTTAATAGATGTATCAAACAATGACTGCTCTTCTTTATTTTTCTTACCGAATGTTTTACCGAAAATTGGAACATAAAAAGCTTCTCCTTCGGCAAATGAAAAAGACATCCCGGCTAAATTACAGTTCATTCCAATTCCTGAATCAGTTTCTGTGTTAAAGCAAATCAGATTTTGAACGGAAAGATCTTTTATCAATTTCAGATATTCATTGTGATTTCTTATGATTAAATAATTATGCTTGGTATCGGCAATTGTCCGGACGGGTTTTTCAGAAGCCGGAATGCTGACTTTTATATTTTCAATTTTTATTCCTTTAATTGGAAGTACTTCCTGCACTTCCTTCTGTGCCGGAACGGGAATTCCTTTTGAAAATTTTTTTACAAGAGTTTTGAATTCAAGCTCTTCAAACAATTCAATCAGCTTCTTTAAGTCGGCGTCTTTTTTGTTAAGATTATGAAAATCTATTTTAAGAGGGACATCTGTCTTTATCGTTGCCAGCATATGAGACATTAATGCGTTCTCCTTATTGGCAAGAATGTTTTCTTTAAGCTTTGGCTTGGTAATCTTATCTATATTTTGGTATATGCCTTCGATTGAACCAAATTCCTGAATCAGGCTCATTGCCGTTTTTTCACCGACGCCTTTTATTCCGGGAATGTTGTCTGAAGCATCTCCCATTAACCCGAGTACTTCCACTACTTTTTCCGGCTCGACTCCGAATTTTTTTTTAACACCTTCACGGTCAATGATCTCCACTTCTGACATTTTGTTTCCGTATAAATTCCGTGACGGCTTATACATGTAAATTCTGTCAGATACAAGCTGCATATAGTCTTTATCCGGCGTGACCATATAACTTAAAACTTTTTGTTTCTCAGCCTGCTTTACGAGAGTTCCGATAATGTCATCCGCTTCATAACCATCCAGAGCAATCATCGGGATATTAAAAGCCGTTATCAGCTCTTTTACCTTTGAAATCTGCCATGGCATGTCACTCGGTATCTCCTGACGCTGTGCTTTGTATTCCGGAAATTCCTTATGCCTGAATGTAGGAGCTGCCGTATCAAAACATACTGCAATATGATCCGGCTTTTCTTCCTCAAGGATCTTTACCAAAGAATTTACAAATCCGTAAGCGGCTGAAGTGTTTTTACCTTTTGAATTAATTAAGGGAGTTGATATCAAAGCAAAGTATGCTCTGTATATCATAGCCATTGCGTCAATTAAATATAGTTTTTCGGGCAAGTTGTTTTTTGAAGTTGAAAGTTAAAAGTTAAAAGTTAAAAGTTGAAAGGGTTTCGTCAAACGTGAAACGTCAAACGTTTACTACCTCATACCTCATATCTCATATCTCATACCTCATATCTCATATCTCATATCTCATATCTCATATCTCATATCTCATATCTCATAAGTGCAGAGCCAGTAGCGGAATCTTTGTATGATAAGCCATTTTCTTTGTAAGACTCCGGCTGAAAATTTTGTCGAGCAATGTTCTCTTTCGGATTGCCATCGCAAGGACGTCAACTTTATTTGAATTAATGTAATCATTTATTCCTTCGATTACATTATTCTCTCTTATGAGTTCAAGTCTGATTTTCTCATACGTCACTGTCTTTTTGATCTTTTCAAATTCCTGTTGATTAATTTCTACGGTATTGCTTTCCTCATCAATAATATGGAGCAGTGTGATTTCCGAATTATAAATTTCTGCAAATTCAAGAAGACGCTGAAAAGACGGTAGTCCTGATTTTATATCATCATAGGCATATACAATATTATTAATCCCATTAAACTTTGCGCAGTGAGGAATAGCAAGAACCGGGACTGTTGCTTTTTCAATTACGCTTGCAGTGTTGCTTCCGAGTATCAATTCGGTTATACCGCTGGCTCCGTGTGTTCCCATGATGACCATTTCAATTTTCTTTTCTTCTATCAGAGCCATTACTTCGTCAACAACTAATCCCTGCGTGACAATTGCATCTACCGTAAAAAGACTTCCGCCGTTTTCATCCTTATTGGAATCAATGATTCTTTTGCTCAACTCCTCCAGACTTTCTTTTGCAGATTTCTCCTCCTCCTGATATGCAGAAAGGTAAATCTCCGCCGGCATATTAGGGTCTATAAGCTGAACGCTGTATGCATGAAATAAAATAAGATGCCCCTTTATTTTCCTTACGATTTCTATTGCAAAGTTTAAAGCATTATCTGCATTCGGGGAAAAGTCAGTCGGGAAAAGGATATTCTTCATAAGGTTAATTGTTTTCTCAAAAGTCTTAAAAATAATGCTTTATTACAATTCATAAAGAATGTTAAGTTCGTTATGTAGTGAATAGTCAATAACAATCAATGTTAATTCTGAATTGTCAATTGCCAATTGACTAAGAACTTTATGAACTTTATGAACTTATGAACTTATGAACTTATGAACTTATGAACTTATGAACTTTATGAACTTTATGAACTTTATGAACTTTATGAACTTTATGAACTT
>CAYNTN010000256.1:0-4289 GCA_964399995.1 uncultured Ignavibacteriaceae bacterium | reverse complement strand
CGAGAGTTCGAATCTCTCCCCTCCCGCAGAAATATTGTTAGGAATTATCAGAAACAGGAAAGCCATTCAATTGAATGGCTTTCTTGTTTTTCACTATTAATAGTAAAATTTATTTTATGAGCAGCATTTTTCTTGTAACACTTTGATGAATATCTCCACCATTATATTCAATCCTATAGTAATAAGCTCCGCTTGAAAATTCAGATCCGTTGATTTCAAGAGTCTGATAACCGGCATTCAAATTGCCGTTTACAAGTGTTGCAACTAATCTTCCTGTAGCGTCAATAAGTAAAATATTTACATTACCGTCATACGGAAGTTCATAATTAATTCTTGTTACCGGATTAAAAGGATTCGGATAATTTTGAGATACAAAAAATTTTGAAGGAATACCAATGACTATTTCCTCATTCAGCAAATGATAAATATAGTTACTGTTAAAATCAACCTGTCTTAGTCTGTACATATATTTCCCGGATTTTAAATTCCGGTCGATATATCTATAATCATGAGAATGATTTATTGTACCGTTTCCATTCATTACGCCAACAGTTACAAAATCCAGATCCATCGGATTATCTTTGGTGTTTTTAACTTCAACTCTTTGAATCTCGAATCTGTCATTATTTAATTCACCGCCTGTTGACCAGTCCAGTATTACTTCATTCTTAATGGTAGTTGCAACAAAATCAGTAAGCTCGACAGGAAGCGGTGACTCTGCTATTATTCTTGCTGTCTTTCGTGTTTGATTGTGTAAGCCTGTATAATTATATGTACCTGCAACCGAAATGTAATACTCAAATACAGGATTGCTATTGCTTAAGGTTTCGTTCCAGGCTGCTGCGCCTAATGGAAGAACTGTACCGGGAGAAACTCCGTCACAAACAATAGTAGCAAAATGAGATCCCGTAAAAGTCCATTTAATTTTATCACCAACAGCAGCATGAACAACAGCCGGTTCAAACGTTACATCTCCTGCGCTGACATTTATTATGTTAGAATTTGCATTCCGGTAAAATATTGATACAAAAATCAAAAAGATGAATATTTTCATCATTGATTTATCACTACTTTTTGGGATTTTCATGATGTATGGAATTAATATTCTGAATAAAAAATTAAATAATTATTTTAATAAAATTAATTTCTTAGTTTCCACAAAATTATTTCCGCTGACGTCCGAATAGATTAATTTATAGTAGTATACACCTGAATTTAAACTGCTTCCGTTAAAATTAACACTATAAGAACCCTGATTAAGATTTTCATTTACCAATCTTTCTACTTCCTTACCTAATGAATTATAAACAATTAAATTGACAAATCCCTTTTCAGGAATTCCAAACTTTATGGTTGTGCTTGGGTTAAAAGGATTGGGATAATTTTGTGATAAATTAAAACTTTCAGTAACATTTGCAGAAACCTGCTGGACCGAAGTAATAATATCACTCCAGGATTTAGAAACTTTTATTCCGTCAACAATTGCTACAGGAGCGTTTGCTGCAGTGCCTTGTCTTAACGCAACTCTCCCTATACTGTTATCACTGTTTGTGCCTGTAACAGGACCTATTGTAGGTATAGATGGTTCGGTAGAAGGAATGCCGGAATTAAAAATGTATGCAAAATACTCGTCATTTAGAGGACCGTCATTGAATTTAACTTTTATTACAACTAACAAAGTAGTTCCGGTAGTATAAGAAGTGCCCGAATAAAATATTCCGCCGTTAGCTGCAGTTGATTTGCTTAATCCAAACCTGAAACCTGCACTGTCCCTTGCATAAAATCTGGCTGTATATAATGTCGTGCTGTTTGCAGGAAGTAGCGCCATAAAATAATCACCGGCTGCCTGGACTGAAGTAACATTCACCATAAACGAAATATACAATGAACCTAAGCTATCAGCTGATGACATGCTTTTGTAAGAATCTTCCCCGGTTGTAAGAACTGTCGTTGCATTACCAATATTTGATAAAGGATATCCCGGGTAAACAAGACCCGGCGCCGTAACAAGAAGAATATTCACAGCACTGCTGATCCAGTTCCATCCGTGAGCTCCTAAAGAATCTCCAGCGGGGTAATCAAAATTTTCAGTCAGCAAAACACCTCCGCTTCCTCCACCAACTGTTATTACTCCGTCCATCCCCGGATGAAAAGTACAGGTGTAATTATATGTTCCAGCAACGGCAATTACATAAATATAAACCGGATTTCCTGCATCAAGAGGAGCAGCCCAGGGTGTAGCCCCCGAAGGAACAGTTACAGAAGTTGTATTATGAACCCCTTCAATCCACTGCCATTTTATGGAATCACCTACATTTGCTGATAAATTGGAAGGAGTAAATAAATTACTTGTCGTGTTAATTATTCTGATAGTACTTTCTGCATTAGAACTGATGAAAAAAATCGATAAAACAAAAAAGAGAAATAAAATCTTTGAATTGAAATTTGAGAAGCTGTAATTAAATTTCATGATAAAAATTTAAGTTAGGTTAATTGGGTTATTTAGTAAAATTCCGGGAAAAAATACCGGTATAATTTCTAATCAAATGAACTATAATTAACACTTATTTCTTTGATGAATAAGGATGGCAAGCAAAAGAACTTTTTATATATTAATTAAAAAATTGCTAATTACCAATACAAATTTTTAATTACATGCACTAAATGAAACACAGAGAGATAAAGTAAAAGTGAGGAAATTAAAATTCCTCACTTTTACAAATTTTACTTAATTAAGGAGCTACTTGTTGAACAAAGTTGGAGGAGTTGTTATAAACAATCAATACATCCGAAAGAGTAGCAGCATTATCACCATCCATATCAGTATTAATGTAGCCGGTTACAAAACTTGTTGAAGCATTCTGAGTTGCAATAAGATCAGTAAGGTCAATAGTCCCTTCCTGAGAAACATCACCGTTATAAATTGTAAAAATCGAACCCTTTAGTATCATATTATTTCCAAATGCCTGTGAAGCCGAAGTCGTAAAATCATAGCTGCCATTTAATCTTGTCAGTGCTTCTCCGCCTGCTTTACTCCATGTATTTAATCCGTTTCTGAACTCAGGCATGTTTCTGTACTTTACAAGTAAATAATAAGAACCATTTGTAGCATTAGTGAATGTATATGTACCTGTTAATGTAACACTGTCTATAACTGCACTCGCTGAATCAACAATCAAACCACGGTTTGCCACATCCTGCAGGTAAATATTAACTGTATCTCGCTTGTTAAGCATTCCTGAACCCGGATCATATAATCCCTGAATGGCTAATTTTATATTCCAGACCGAAGGCATCCATGACGTAGTAACTCTTATTCCATCGATGTTTACTCTTGGTCCTCTAGAATTTTCTCCCTGTCTTAACAATACTCTGCCTATTCTTCCTGCATCCGAAGAACCAAAAGAAAGCGGTCCAAAGGTTGGTGTAGGTTCAGTGTCAGGCACACCTGCATCGAATACATATAAACTGACCAAATCGTTTGTAGATCCCGGAATAAACGCATACTTCATAACAACAAGATAAGTCGTATTGTAAGCATAGTTATTTGTACTCCATATGTACGGATTAGGAGGTGAAACTGTATCAGCTGCTGCTGATTTTGTAATTCCAAATCTGACATTTCCAAGGCTGTCTTTTACATACAATCTTGCTCTAAAATTTGATGTACTTCCTGAATCTAACATTGCAAGTACATAAGCACCATAGGGCTTGGCAGTTGAAACTGTAATCAATGCGGAAATGTAAGCTGCTCCTCCCATATTTTTTATACTGTCGATATTTGAATTAGAAATAAAGTTCCTGTATGCATCCTGACCGGTAGTGTCCAATTTAACTGCATTACCAATATTGGATAGCGGATACCCTCCATATACTAAGCCCGGTGTAGAAATTTTTATGGGATTTAAAGTGCTGCTGAAGACTGTCCAGTTATATGAAGCGATGGTATTAGTATCACCAAAAGGATAATCAAAATTTTCTTCAAAATATACCTGAGAAAAACAGATTGATGAGAAAAAAATAAAGCTGAAAAGTAAAATTAATTTTTTCATTTGGGTAAAATTTTTAAATTAATAATGGATTTATTTAGTTGGTTTTTTACGGATTACCTACAACTTATAATTTATAATTCAATTAATCAATAATAGAAATAATAAATTTTTATTAAGATTCATAAGATTCATAAGATTTGTAAGATTCATAAGATTTGTAAGATTCATAAGATTCATAAGATTAACTTAACTAACTTAACTAACTTAACTAACTTAACTAACTTAACTAACTTAACT
>CAYNTN010000255.1:0-4299 GCA_964399995.1 uncultured Ignavibacteriaceae bacterium | reverse complement strand
CAGCGAGCTGGGCGAGGGTCCGCGCATCGCCATCCTCGACGACTTCATCGCCGCCGAGATGGCCTGGGCGCAAGCGGCCAAGAAGCGCGATCGCATCGACCGCGCGACGATCATCGCCGCGGCAGACAATTTGTTCCGGCGCATCGTCACCGCGGCCTGATTGTATGGACGGGAATAATTTCTATCGGCTCGCGTTTGCGATAAAATAGCCGACTAACCGAGGGAGGTGACGATGGGGGCTGCCTCGCTAACGCGTTGGACTATAACGGGAATTATCATCGCTGGGCTGATCGGCGCGAGCGCGCCGCCGCTCCTGGCGCGCAGCCACGAGGCGGCCGAGCGGGCGCGCCAGGAGCAGGCCCGCCGTCAGGCCGAGCAGCAGCGCGCGCAACAAGACGCCGCGCGCCGCCAGCAACAGCAGCAGCAGCAGCAGCAACGCCAGCAACAACAGCAGCGCGCGCAGCAGGATCAGTCGCGCCAGCGCGCCTATCAACAGCAACAACAGCAACAGCAACAAGCGCGGCAGCGCGCCCAACAACAGCAGCAGCAGCAACGCCAGCAGCAACAGCAGCGCGCGCAGCAGGATCAGGCGCGCCAACGCGCCTATCAGCAGCAGCAACAACAACAAGCGCAGCAGCGCCAGCGTCAGCAGCAAGAGCAGGCGCGTCAGCAATCCTTGCAGCGCCAACAGCAGCAGCGCGCGCAGCAGGAATCGATGCGCCGCCAGCAGGAGCAGCAGGCGCGCCAGCGTCAGGAGCAGCAGCGCCAGCAGGCGCTCGCTCGCCAGCAGCAGCAGCGCCAGCAGCAGGAGGCGCAGCGCCGCCAGCAACAGGAGCAGGCGCGCCAGCGCCAGGAGCAGCAGCGCCAGCAAGCCCTGCAACGCCAGCAACAGCAACGCGCCCAGCAGGAGCAGCAGCGCCAGCAGGCGCTCGCCCGCCAGCAGCAGCAGCGTCAACAACAGGAGGCGCAGCGCCGCCAGCAGCAGGAGCAGGCCCGCCAGCGCGCCGAGCAGCAGCGCCAGCAGGCCATGCAGCGCCAGATCGAGCAGAGCCGGCAGCGCGAGGCGGCGATGCGTCAACGCCAGGAGCAGCAGCGCCAAGCGCAGCTGCGCCAGCAGCAGCAGCGCGAGCAGGCGCGCCAGGAAGCGGCGCGCCGCCAGGAGCAGGAGCGCGCCCGCCAGCAGGCGCGCCAGCGCCAGCAGCAGGAGCAGCAGCGCTTGGCCGAGCTGCGCCGCGCCGAGGAGCAGCGCCGCGCGCAGGAAGCGCGCGAGCGCGCCCGCCGTCAGCAGGCCGAGATCGAAGCCGCGCGCAAATGGCGCGAGGAGCAGGCGCGCCGCCAGCGCGCGGAGCAGCAGCAGGCGCAGCGGCGGACGCAATAGGCGCGGCGCTGTTGCCGGCAGCCTAAGGGTGTCGCCGCGGAGCGGATGACGGCCGCCGCGCGCGGCTCGCGGAACGGGAGGCGTCGGTGGGCAAGACGTTGCTGTTCTGGTCGGTCATGATCGCCTTCGGCGTGGCCGTCGGCTTGCCGCCGCCGGCGCTCGCCAGCCACAGCGAGGAGCATCGTCGCCAGGAGGCGCAGCGCCAACGCCCGCCGCCGCGCGAACGCGTCTACGAGCAGAAGCAGAAGACCCCCGACTCCTACCAGCAATGGCAACGCCGGCAGGCGGAGGCGCAGCGCCGCAAGGGCCAGCAGGAGACCAAGACGTTGCTGCGCAAGGACGAGCGCACCGGGCCCGAGCTGCGACAGATGACCGAGCGCAACGAGGAGCGGCGTCGGCAGTATCTTCAGCAGCAAGCCGCTCGCGACAAGCAGGCCAAGCTGCAACAGGAGGAGGCCGCGCGCCGTCACCGCCAGCAGGCGCAGTGGGACCGCGACGAGAAGCGCCGCCGCGACCACGCCGCCGAGCGCGCCCGGCAGGCGGAAATCCGCCAGGCGCAGATTCGCGAAGAGGAACGGCGGCGGAGAAATCAGGGCAAGTGAGCGCGCCTCCGCGCCGGTCGATGGCGCGAGAGCGCGGCCCGGCTTTGGCAAGATTCTTCTTGACACTATGGCCATACAAGCGTTGATATTTTGGCATTCTCCATTGCCGCGTCCGCCCGGCGCGAACACGCCGTATCGACCGTCCACACGTGAATACGCGGCGACGGCGCCGATAGGACATAGGCTCGCTTTCGCGGCGCTCCTCTGGGCTGGCGCTTGGCCAACGTCGTGAAACCGAAGCGCAGGAGCGAGGTGAGAGTTCTGGAAATCGCCGCATGAAGCCGACGCGACAGCCATTCTTTATTCTCGTCATGACCAAAACTCGACCTGTCAGGTCGACCCGGCCATCCACGAAGCTTTCAAAACAATCACGGATGACGATCGATCGACGGTGGCCGACATCGCTCGCCCCCGCCGGCGAGGAGCGCGCTCTCGAATATTGACGCGGATCAATGCCGCCGTGCGGTGGATCGACTTCGCTGACTAGCCTGATCCCGCATAGCCGCAGCGCGAAACCGCAAGCCATGACCACCGCCGCCATCGATCGCGACAGGACCCGCGCCGGACCCGCGCGCTTCGCGCTCTTCGCCTATGGCTTCCGACCCTTCTTCCTCGCCGCCGGCGCTTACGCCGTCGTGGCGATGGCGCTGTGGCTGGCGGTCTTCGCCGGAGTCGTCGCGTGGTCGCCGATGCCCTCGCCGGCGCTGTGGCACGGCCATGAGATGGTGTTCGGCTTTACGCTCGCCGTGATCGCCGGGTTTCTGACGACGACGACCGCCAACTGGACCGGCACCACGGCGCTCAGCGGGCCGCTGTTGATGCTGCTGGTCGCGACCTGGCTCGCCGGACGCATCGCCTGCGCGCTCGCCGGCTGGCTGCCGCCGCTGCTGGTCGCGGCGATCGATCTTGCCTTTCTGCCGCTCTTGGCCATCAGCCTCGGCGCGCCGCTGATCCGCGCCGGACAGAGTCGGCAATTCGTGTTCGTGGTGCTGTTGGCGGCGATGTTCGCGGCCAATGCCCTCGGCCATCTCGAGGCGCTCGGAGTCGCCTGGGCCGACAGCCGCGCCGGGCTGATCCTCGCCATCGACCTCGTCATCGCGCTGATCGCGGTGATGGGCGGCCGCATCATCCCCGCCTTCACCCGCAACGCGCTGCGCGCGCAAGGCATCGCCGAAGCCGTCACCGCGCGACCGTGGATCGAGACCCTGGCCCTGCCAACGGTGGCGATGGTGGCGATCCTCGACCTCGCCGCCGAGGGAACCAAGCTCGCCGCCGTCGCGGCGCTGGCCGCGGCGCTGGTGCATGCGATCCGCCTCGCCGGCTGGGACTCCTTGAAGACGCGCGGACAGCCGATCCTGTGGGTGCTGCATCTCGGCTATGCCTGGCTGGTGGCGGGACTCGCCCTGAAGGGGCTCGCGGCGTTCATCGCCGCGATCCCGCCGAGCGCGGCGCTGCACGCGCTGACCAGCGGCGCGATCGGCGTGCTGACCTTGGGCGTGATGTCGCGCGTCGCGCTCGGCCATACCGGCCGCGCGCTGGCGGCGCCGGCGCCGATCGCGCTCGCCTATGTCCTGGTCGCGCTCGCCGCCGCGCTGCGCGTGTTCGGCCCGATCCTGTGGCCGGCGGCGACACTGACGGCGATCCTGCTTTCGGGTGCGCTGTGGCTGCTCGCCTTCGCGCTGTTCACCGCGGTCTACGCGCCGATCCTGATCCGCCCGCGCGCCGACGGCAAGCCCGGTTGATACCGGGTCCTGGGGCAGACAAGAACGAAAACCACAAAGACACCAAGACACGAAGAAGGACACCAAGACGAATCTGATCGATGCTCGTTGTGGCGCCAACGCCCTTGGTGTCTTCGTGTCTTGGTGGTTGGATCGAAAGGCGTGAGCCAGCGGCGCGATGCCGGAGCGAAGGTCAGGGGATCGGCTGTTGCTGGCTCAGCGCCAGAACGGCGCGGGCGGCGAGCAGCTCGGCGGGTTGCCCGCTGGTCTTGCAGCGGAGTTCGACGCGGATCAGGTCGTCGAGGGCGCGGGCGAGCTGGTCGCGCGACCAGCGCCTGAGCTGGCGCTCGAGCCGCGGCGGGTCCTTCCAGAACACCGGCGGGCGCAGCGCGGCGATCGCGCCGCGCGTGTCGCGGCCCGCCTCCATCAGCCCGGTCAGCTGCAAGAGGCGCATGACGTGGCGCGACAGCGCGCGGATGATCTGCACCGGCTGCGCGCCCTCGCTGGCGAGCTTGGTCAGCGCGCGATCGGCCGCCGCGACATCGCCCTCGGCGATCGCGTGGACGAGGTCGTCGAGGCCGATCTCGGCGCTGTCGCC
>CAYNTN010000254.1:0-4344 GCA_964399995.1 uncultured Ignavibacteriaceae bacterium | reverse complement strand
AAGTTTGTAAAGTTTGTAAAGTTTGTAAAGTTTGTAAAGTTTGTAAAGTTTGTAGATCCTTCCTCAAACATTCATATTAAATTAAGTTAATTTGTAAAATTTAAATCATATAAATTCATTAATGGAAAAATATTTATTATACATAAACGGAGAGTTCAGGGAATCGGGAAATAAAGAAACATTTGATGCTGTGAATCCGGCAACAGAAGAAGTCATCGCAAAAATTTCAAAAGCTACAATTGAAGATGCAAGGGATGCTGTAAATGCTGCAAGGAATGCTTTTGACAGTGGGGTTTGGAGCGATCTGCCGGGAGAAGAAAGAAGCAGAATTTTGAAGCAGGTTGTTGACAAAATAAATGAAAATGCAAAGAAATTAACCGAGCTTGAAGTTATGGACTCGGGTTCAACAATTAAAAAAGCAGGTGAAGATGTTTTCCTTTCGGCTAAGAGCATGAATTATTTTTCAAAAATGGCAGCAATAAATCTCGATGAAGATGTTGAGGGCTTATCCAAAGCAGGTGTCAGTAAAAATATTGTAAAAAGAGAGCCAATCGGAGTTTGCGCTTTGATCACACCATGGAATTTTCCTTTGAAGATGGCTATATGGAAATTAGGACCAGCGCTTGCTGCCGGCAACACGGTTATTTTAAAACCCGCTATGGAGACGTCAGTTACTGCCTGCGAGTTAGCTAGATTAATCAGCGAAACCGAAATGCCAAAAGGTGTGGTAAATATCATCATGGGCGAAGGAAGTGTCATCGGAAACGAGCTTGTTAAAAATCCAAAAGTGGATAAAGTTGGTTTTACGGGTTCGACTGAAGTGGGTAAAATTATCATGAAGAATGCAGCTGACAACCTGAAAAAATTAACATTGGAATGCGGAGGGAAATCTGCTAACATAATCCTGGATGATGCGGACATTGACATGAGTGTAGACGGGGCGATCTATGCGGGGTTTTACCATCAGGGACAATGCTGTGAGGGAGGAACAAGGTTATTGGTCAGTGAAAAGATTTACGATGAGTTTGCTGAGAAATTAAAAAATAAAATTCATAAAATGAAAATCGGTGATCCGATGGATAAAAAAACTGATGTAGGTCCTGTCATTAATAAGAAGCAGTTTGATACAGTAATGGATTACATAAAGATTGGCAAGGAAGAAGGCGCTGAGGTTTTGGTTGGAGGGAATAAATTTGGTGATAAAGGGTTTTACATTGAACCGACAGTATTTGTTAATGCAAATAATGGTATGAGAATTTCACAGGAAGAAATTTTCGGACCCGTTGTTACGCTGATCAAATTTAAAGATGATGATGATGCGGTAAAGATTGCTAATGATTCTATTTACGGATTAGGCGGAGCTGTTTGGTCAGGAAATGATGAAAGAGCATTGAAAGTGGCTAATCGCCTGCGTACAGGAACTGTCTGGATTAACGAGTATCATCTTCTCAGCGACAGAGCCCCTTTTGGAGGTTATAAGCAAAGCGGTATCGGTAGAGAATTCGGGCTCGACGGCTTAAAGGAGTATACTGAAACAAAACATATTCATATTGATGAAATAAAAGACAGAACAAAAAAGTTTTGGTACGGAACGGTAGTGCCAAAAGAGAATTAAGAATTACAAATTACAAATTACGAGTTACGAGTTACTCAGTCACAAGTTAAATTCTACTCAAAATGGTAAGAATATTTTATCCAATAAAGTGTAAAAATAACATCGCGTTTTAGACAGCACAAAATAAGATATGAACAAATAACATTTTCAATTTTGGTTCTGGCTATGCCAGTTTAGGAGTTACAAGTTAATTAAGAATAAATTTAATAATTGATAAATTGATAAGTTGATAAATTGATAATTAAAAATTGACATTTGTTTAAGAAAATTATAAAGGGTCGTAACTGTTCTTTAGTTCAGTTTAAAAGCGGTGATGAAAAGCTTGTGGATTTACTGAGCGGTATTTTTAATGAGAAGGAAACAGAAGAGTACATAAATCCGGAGTATTTGAACTACAGGACTAAACCTAAAATTAGAAAGTGGATTAAGAAAAAATTAACAAGTCCTGTAGATGTTTGGTATGCCGTAAAATGGAAAGAAAAATATGTTGGTTATGTTTGTTTCAAATGGAGAAGGCATTATGATGAAGCTTGTGAAATTTCAACTGCAGTAGATAAGAACTATAGAGGCTTAAAACTTGGCTATGAATCTTCAAAGATAATGATTGATTATATTTTAAGTTTGAATAAATTTAAATATATAGTTGGGTACGTTCACAGGGAAAATATAAGGGCAGAGAATAATTTAAGAAAGATTGGATTCAGAAAAGCACAGCGGCTTCAGAAGATAGTAACAAAGGAGTTTTATCATGATGACGGAACAAGCTGTACAGGCAGGAAATATGTTCTGTTTGCAATTTATACAAAATCCGGATCATCGTGACAGGAAAAATGCCTGCTGTAAACTTTCTATTTTATTGGACTTAATTCTAAAACTTTCAGTAACTATATTTGCATCAAATTTCATAATACTAATAACAAATCTTGAATAATATTTTATCGGTTCTGATTTTCCTTCCGTTAATTCTTTCGATCCCAATAATTTTTTTCAGAAAAGAAAAGGAAACTATGATAAAGATATATGCATTCATTGTTTCTTTGATTCCGTTAGCAATATCAGTTTATTTGTTCTTCGCATACAATCCGGCAAATCCTGAATATCAGTTTGTCGAAAAGATTAAATGGATAGAAATGACTAACACATATTATTTCCTCGGAATTGACGGTATCTCAATGCTTCTGATACTCATGTCAGCATTTATGTTCCCGCTTTCAATTCTTGCTTCATGGACGGGAATAAAAACAAATATCAAGCAGTTTTATTTCCTTCTTCTCTTATTGGATGTAAGTCTGATAGGGGTCTTTGCTTCACTTGATCTGATTCTGTTTTATGTTTTCTGGGAGTTCATACTTATACCAATGTATTTTATAATCGGCATCTGGGGCAGTGAAGACAGGATTTATGCAACCGTGAAATTTTTCTTATATACAATGTTCGGAAGTTTGCTTATGCTGATTGGAATTATTTGGTTGAGTTTTTTATGTCTTCCGTTTACAGGCGAATTTACTACCGATCTCACCCTGCTAACACAATTTTCAAATCAGATTCAGCCGGATAAGCAGATATATTTGTTCATACTTTTTACACTCAGTTTTTTGATCAAAGTACCGCTGTTTCCTTTTCATACATGGCTTCCCGATGCACACGTTCAAGCACCAACAGCCGGAAGCGTAATACTTGCGGCAGTACTTTTGAAAATGGGAACTTACGGACTAATAAGATTTTCTCTGCCATTGTTTCCGTCTGCTTTTGTAAAGCTGACGCCTTACATTTCTACATTAGCAGTAATCGGAATTGTTTACGGAGCTTTGCTTTCTGTTGTACAAAAGGACATAAAAAAACTTGTAGCTTACTCATCAGTTAGCCATCTTGGATTTGTGGTTCTTGGAATATTTGCTGTAACCGACGTTGCTTTACAGGGAAGTGTAATACAGATGATCAATCACGGACTATCCACAGGCGCGCTCTTTATGATAGTCGGAGTACTTTATGAAAGAAGGCATACGAAAAAAATCGCGGATTTCGGAGGAATAATGAAAGTGATGCCTGTCTTCTCAGTAATATTTATGATCGTTATATTTTCATCTATAGGGTTACCCGGATTAAACGGGTTCGTCGGTGAGTTCTTAATTTTACTCGGTTCTTTCTATTCTCCTAATTTAGGAACAAATTTGTATTCAATTATTTCAACCACCGCGGTAATTTTAGCAGCAGTTTATTTATTGTGGATGTTTCAGAGAGTTATGCTCGGACCAATTGACAGAGATGAGAATAAGAATCTGGCAGATCTTTCTAAAATGGAGATTTTTTCATTTGTTCCTATAATTATTTTCATTGTCTGGATTGGAGTTCACCCGAATACTTTTCTTTCAAAGACTGAATTAAGCGTAAACAAAATTGTAAATAATTTTCAGAATGCTAAAAGCAAATTGGGTTTTAATAATGAATCTGATATCAAAGTAACGGAAACTCGTTAGATTCATAAGATTCATAAGATTCATAAGATTCATAAAATTCATAAGATTCATAAGATTTGTTAGATTTCTCAATTTACAAAATTTCCTCTTTTTTCCATATTTTTCCGATTTCCATATTTCAACCCTTTACTCAAACTTCATTATATCTTTGCTAAATTCTTCATACTTCATAATTCACGATTGACGATTCACGATTCACGATTCACGATTCACGATTGACGATTCACGATTGACGATTCACGATTGACGATT
>CAYNTN010000253.1:2540-4383 GCA_964399995.1 uncultured Ignavibacteriaceae bacterium | reverse complement strand
GGGCCGGCGAACACGTCGATGCCCACCTTGCCGAACAGCAGGCGCTTCGCTTCGGCGACGAACTTGTTGCCGGGACCGACGACGATGTCCGCCGCCTTGCCCGTGAACAGGCCGAACGCCATGGCCGCGATCGCCTGGACACCACCGAGCGTCATGATCACGTCGGCGCCGGCCACCTTCATGGCGTAGAGGACCTGCGGGTGAATGCCTTCGCCCCTGAACGGCGTCGAGCACGCAACCACCGTGGGAACACCGGCGGCCTTGGCCGTGGCGATGCTCATGTAGGCGGACGCGATGTGGGCGTAGCGGCCTGTCGGCACGTAGCAGCCCGCCACGTTCACCGGCACCAGCCGCTGGCCGGCGACGAGGCCTGGCTGGAGCTCGATCTCGAATTCGCCGAGCGAGGCGCGCTGGGCGAGCGCGAAGCGACGGACCTGCGCGGTGGCGAACTCGATGTCGCGCTTGACCGATTCGGGAATGTCGCGCGTGCGTCGCTCGATCTCCTCTGGAGCGACCATGATGTCGCCGGTCCAGCGGTCGAGCGTGGCTGCGTACTCGCGCACGGCCGCTTCGCCGCGACGCTCGATGTCGGCGAGCATGTCGCTCGCGACGGCGTGCGCGGCGCCGGTCTCGGTTGCCGGCGTCTTCGTCGCGCGCTTGAGGTGCTGAACGGACATGGCCTGGTCGTTTCGGTCGGAAGTCGGGGCGCGGTGACGATGAAAGCGCTTTCACCCAAGACTAGGAGTGACTTGCGGCCATGTCAATGTGCGCTGCAGCAGATTCCGACGAAAGCGCTTCCAACTGCTATGCTTCGACAACTCCCGTCGGTCTTGGGAGGGAGGCCCGATGGGTTCGGTCGGAACGCGAGGGGGCCGGTGGCACGGCCCGAACATGAGCAGAAACCGTCGATGACCCGCAAGGCTGCAGCCCGGCTTCAGGACGTCGCGCGTGCCGCCGAGGTCTCGCTGTCGACTGCCTCGCGCGCGCTGTCGGATCCCGACCTGGTGCATCCGCGAACGCGCGAACGGGTCGACGCCGCCGTTCGCCTCCTGGGCTACGTCCCCCACGGAGCGGCACGGGCGCTTGCGTCGCGGCGTTCCCGCACCGTCGGGGCCGTGGTGCCGACGCTCGACAACCCGATCTTCGCCCATTCGACTCAGGCGCTGCAGCGCGCGCTGGCGGAAGCGGGCTACACGCTGCTGCTTGCGAGCCACGACTACGACCCGGAAACGGAGCTCAAGGTGACGCGCGCGCTGGTCGAGCGCGGTGTCGACGGCCTCGCGCTGGTGGGCACCGACCACTCGCCCGACCTCTACGGATTTCTCGCGCGGTCAGGCATTCCGTTCGAGCTGACGTGGGCGATCGACCCCGACCGGCATCACCACTGCATCGGGTTCTCCAACCGGCTGGGGTCGATCCGCGTCACCCAGCACCTGCTCGACCTCGGGCACCGCGACGTCGCGATGGTGTCCGGTTACACGGCGCACAACGACCGCGCTCGCGACCGGGCGTCCGGCGTGCGCGAGGCCCTGGCCGCGCACGGGATCGCGTTGCCGGCGCACCGCTACGTCGAGACTGCGTTCTCGGTGGCGAGCGGTCGGGCCGCACTCACCACGCTGCTTGCGGGCGGCGCCCCGCCGACCGCGGTCGCCTGCGGAAACGACCTGCTCGCGTTCGGCGTGCTGCTCGAGTGCGCGGCGCGCGGCATCGCGGTTCCTCGGCAGATGTCGGTGTCGGGCTTCGATGACATCGAACTTGCGGCCGAAGTGGCGCCGCCGCTGACCACGGTCCACATCCCGACCGCCACCATCGGGCGGCGCGCGGCGGAGAGGCTGCTCGCGCG
>CAYNTN010000253.1:0-2440 GCA_964399995.1 uncultured Ignavibacteriaceae bacterium | reverse complement strand
TCCACATCCCGACCGCCACCATCGGGCGGCGCGCGGCGGAGAGGCTGCTCGCGCGGCTTCAGGGCAAGCGCGTAGCGCGCATCGAGGAGGTTCCGGTCGAACTCGTCGTGCGGGGCAGCACGGGTCCGGCTCCGAAGGTCGCCAGGCGGTGATGCGGCAACTGCGCTGCCAACCGTCGCTGCTCTTTGCGTCGCGGCTGTTGCTGCACCGGGCGCGAGCGCGTTCAGGGTCCAAGGCGCGGTTGCCGGCGCCGAGACTCTGTCCAGGAAGCCGTCGAAGATCCTGCAGTGGACGGGGGTTTCGGCTCCGACACGCTGACCGATGTGAACGACGACGACTGCGAGCCGCCGATCGCTCTGACCGCGAAGGTGCATGGGCCGACGTTCGGACGCGGCCGCCCCTCAGTTGCGTACGCGCGACCCCGATTCAGGTCGGGGAAGCGGTCGGGGTGGTCCACGGCGGTCGCGGAGCCGAGCGGTGTCTCGTGTCCCCTCGATGCGGCAGCAGCGCGCGGAGTCCTTGCACGACTGCGGATGCGCTTCGCGGACGCCGCATCCGTTCCACGGCCCGCTGGAGCGTGAGGTGCAGCACGTCCCTCTGCGCGTGGCTGCCGCCCAGGCGATGCGCCTGGGCCGGCACGGCGGCGAGAAGTCGGATGGCGAGCGCGTCGTCCCCGCGGCCGTAGGCGATCAGCGCGCGGCACGCGGGGAGGCCCAGCACGCGCGTCGTTTCGGCGTGACGGGTGGGCTCCGACTGCGCCCGCGCGAGGCTGCGCTCGAGCCGGCGCGCGCTGCGGAAGTTCCGCGCGCCGACGAAGGCGAGCATCGCGTGGAGGTCGGTGAAGCTGCAATAGGCGTCGTCGATGTGCGGTACCCACGCGGCGGCGAGTTCGTGCCAGCGCGTGCCGCCGATGCCGCCCGCGAGTTCGAGCCGCCACAGGAGCGCAGCCGCGTCGATCAGATCGGCAATGGCGCCCGAGCGCTGGCCGCGGACGCGATCGTCGTAGATCTCCAAGGCCGCGCGCCCTTCGCCGCGCGCGAGATGGAAGAGCGCGAGATGCCACCAGCAGTGCGTCGCCACCACGGTCCGCCGGCTCCACGCGGCCTCATGCCCGCGCAGCCAGCGGATGCCTTCGCCGGGCTCCCGGCGCATCTCGAACACGTGGGCCATCACGTGGTGCGCCCGCGCGTCGAGGGGTTCGAGTTCGAGGGCGGCGCGCGCCGCCGCTTCGCCGCGGTCGTACTCGCCGTTCTCCACGAGACCGAACGCGTGCATCGCCACGACCGCGTGGTAGCCGGGCGTCTCGCGCGACCAGGACGGCAGCACGGCCGCCGGGCGATTCGAGAGACTGCCGGTGTTGCCGAGGTAGTAGTCGAACACGTGCGCGGCCTGCAGTGCCAGGGCGTCCAGCGGGTACGCGCGGAGCAGTGCGCCGAGCCGATCGAGGCCGCCAGGGAGGTCGTCCGCGAGTATCGCGTCGAGGGCGGCGAGGTGTCCCCGCTCGCGCTCGTTCGCCGGCAGTCCGCGCGCACCCGCGAACGCCTCGCGCGTCGACCGGACCCGCAGCGGATCGCGGCTGCACGCGAAGAGCCACGCCTTGAGCACGTGCGCCATCACGAACCGGGGCGCCTCGCGCAATGCGAGGTCGATCCCGGCTTCGGCGCCCGAGCGCCAGCTCTGGAAGTCGGCCAGCGCGCGCCGGTAGCAGGCGAGGGCAGCGGACGTGGCGCCGTTGACGGGAAGCTCGCAGGGATCGACGAGGGTCGTCATGCGGCGGTCCCGCCGGACGCCGGGGCGATGTTGACGTTCATGCGGAACAGGTTGCGCGGGTCGTAACGCGTCTTGAGCGCCTGCAGGCGCGGATAGTTCGCGCCGTAGGTGGCCTCGACACGTGCGGCCTCGTCCTCGGTGTAGAAGTTGACGTAGCCGCTTCCGATGGCGAAGGGCGCCGTCCTCCGGAACACGTCGCGTGCCCACTCGCGTACGCGGGCGTCGTCGCCGGAGTCCGACCAGCGTCCGTGGACGTTCATGATCGCCCGGGCATCGCGTCCCGCGAACGCCGTGGCGGCCGGCGAAACGCGTCCCATGGCGCCGCCCAACTGAGCCAGCAGGATCTCGCAGTGCGGGCCGGGGAGGCGCGACGCAGCGTCGATCACGACGTCTAGCGCGACGTCGCTCACGCTGGCGAAACTGTGCGACTTCCAGTAGTTGCGCCCGCCCGGGGCGAGCAGCGGGTCGAACGCCGTCTGGAAGCCGGCGTAGGGCGTCGGCCCGAGCGCTGTGGCGATCGGATCGCCGAACGAGAGCGCCGGGGCGACCGCCCTTTCGGCTTCGTGCGGGTCGCCGCAGTGCACGAGCGGCAGGATCACGACCTCGGTGCCGTGCGCCGACGCCGGCAGGAACGGCAGCGGCGGTGCCTTGCGAAGCACCGCCCAGACAG
>CAYNTN010000252.1:0-4397 GCA_964399995.1 uncultured Ignavibacteriaceae bacterium | reverse complement strand
CAGGCGGAGCATATGTACCAATTGATCCTGAATATCCTGAAGACCGGATAAAATTTATGCTGGAGGATACGGGAGCTGCAATAATTATAAGTAACAAAGACAGTGCTGCAAAGCTGAAAGCCTCCGGTGATTTTGATGTCATATCATTAGATGAAGACCTGCCATTAATCAGTAAGCAACCGGCAGAAAATTTGCAGACTTCGTTTTCGTCAAATCAGCTTGCATATGTAATCTATACTTCAGGTTCAACCGGTCACCCAAAAGGAGTAATGAACGAGCATGGAGGAATAGCTAACCGTTTAAACTGGGCTCAGGATTATTTCAAACTAACTTCTGAGGATTCAATCTTGCAGAAAACTACCTTTTGTTTTGATGTATCCGTGTGGGAACTTCTGTGGCCTTTGCTTGCGGGATCAAGGCTGGTATTTGCAAAGCCTGGCGGGGAAAAAGATACCTGGTATTTGAAATCCATTATTGAAAAAGAGCAAATAACAATGCTGCATTTCGTACCATCTATGCTGGAGATTTTTTTAACCGAACTCGAGCAGGGAGAATGCACAGGACTTAAGAAAGTGTTATGCAGCGGAGAAGCCTTAAAGCCGGCTCAGGCAGAATTATTCATTAAGAAACTGCCGCAGACAGAATTACATAACTTATATGGTCCTACAGAAGCTGCAATTGATGTAACATACTGGAGCTTAAACGATAAGGATGAAGATTTGAAAATAATTCCAATCGGCAGACCGGTTTCAAACACATCAATGTACATATTGGACAGCTATAATAATTTGGTTCCGATTGGATGCATCGGGCAGCTTCACATAGGCGGAATACAGGTTGCACGCGGTTATCTAAACCGGCCTGAGTTAACGCAGGAGAAGTTTATCAATGATCCATTCAGCAAAGAGGCGGGAGGGAGATTATATAAGACAGGAGATTTAGGACGCTGGTTACCGGATGGGAGCATTGAATACATGGGAAGGATGGATGATCAGGTAAAAATCCGTGGTTTTAGAATTGAGCTGGGCGAGATAGAGATTGTGCTTCATGGGTTTGAATCAGTTCAGCAGGCTGTAGTTCTTGCGCGTGAGACAAAAGAAGGCGCAAGGAGGCTGGTAGCATATGTAGTTCCTAAAGGAGAATTTGACAAAGAAGCAATAACATACTATCTGAGAAGCAGGCTTCCGGAATATATGGTACCGGCATTGTGGGTTGTACTGGACAAATTACCTTTAACAAAAAACGGAAAGCCGGACCGTAAAGCATTACCTGATCCGGATGCCAGTGAATTAATTACAAATGAGTTTGTTGCCCCCGGCAATGAAATGGAAGAAAAATTAGCTGACATATGGAAAGAACTTCTTAAAGTAGATCGTGTAGGTATGACTGATAATTTTTTTGAGTTGGGCGGAGATTCTATAAAAGTCATAAGTGTGGTTCACAAATTGCGACAATTGTTCAACAAAGAAATTAAAGTTTTTGATATATACCGCTCGGGCACTTTATATGAATTAATACCTGTAATTGAAAATAGTCCTGCACTGGAAAACGGCTATAATGAGATTTTACATGCTACTGAGGAAGAAATCACTCTGCTAAAAAATACAGTACTTCCATCAATCCCTGATTCCGAACAAGTTGAAGACATTTATCCTATGAGTGATATACAGATCGGGATGGTTTTTGCTTCATTGGTAAATCCCGACCTTGCAATGTATCATGACCAATTTGTTCACTTAATGTCCGAAAAGATTAATCCCAAAGTTTTTGAAGAGGCGCTTAGTCTGATGGTAGAAAAGCACAGTGTCTTAAGGACCGCTTTTAATCTGGATTTAAACAAAGAAGGGATTCAGATAGTCTACAAGTCCATTCCTGTTAAAGTGGAAAATTTGGAATTTCAGTATTCAACAGAGAAGGAGGTCAGGAGCTTAACAGAGGAATATTTGCGTAAAGAAAGATCCAAACCTTTTGAATTTGACAAAGCTCCATTGTGGCGTGCCACTTTAATTTATTTAAAGAGTCACACTGTTTTTATATTTCAGTTTCATCATGCAATTTTAGACGGATGGAGCATTGCTTCTTTTGTTACCGAGCTTAACAACCTATATTTAAATCTATTAACTAATCCTGAGCAGGAATCTTTAAAATTATTAAAGTGCACTTACAGGGATTTTGTAGTAGAGAGCCTTACAGAAAAAAAGGCAGATGAGAACAGGGAATTTTGGATTAATGAAATGTCGGGTTACAAACGATTAGATATTTTTACGGAAGAAAATACTAATCAGAATTTAAACAAAGCATATAGTAAAGATTTTGTAGTTACTTTAAACAAGAGATTAAAAGAAGACGGATTGACTCTAAAGGGGTTTTTCCTGGGGGCTTTTCTTTATTCTTTGAGTATGCTTACTTATGAGGATGAACTTACAATAGGGCTTGTGACCAATAACAGGCCATTAAAAGAAGATGGTGAAAAGGTACTTGGTTGTTTTTTGAATTCTATTCCTTTTAGATTTAAGCCTGAACAAAATTCAACCTGGAAGACTTACTTTGAGCATATAGAGGATAAAATCATGGAGCTCAAAAACAGAGACAGAACCACCTTATTTGATATAGTGAACATGACCGGAACAAATGCACCAAATGAAAATCCTTTCTTTGATGTCTTATTTAGTTTTATAAATTTTCATGTTTACAATGACTTAATGAGCGGACTTCTGGAATTTGGTCACTCCGAAAACACTAAGGAAGAATCAACTGAAGTTGATTCCTTAAGTTATGAATTATCCAATACATATTTAGATTTTTATACCCAGACAAACGGGGAGAATGCATTAAGTATTAGTTTTTCGCTCAGAAAAAATCTGAAATCTGGAAAGAACCTGGAAGATCTGGTTAACTATTTTGAAAAAGTAATAAAATGTTATCTTGAAAAACCTGAAGAGATTATAAGTAAAAATGATATTATACCAGCTCAAGAACTTGATCAGGTATTAGTTGAGTTCAATGATACGGCAATAGATTATCCAAAGGATAAAACTATCATAGATTTATTTGAGGAGCAGGTAATAAAGACACCTGATAATATAGCCCTTGTATTTGAAGATCAGCAGTTGACTTTTGCTGAGCTCAATGAGCGGTCAAATCAATTTGCGCATTATTTACAAGGTAAGGGAGTTAAAGAGGAGACGCTGGTTCCGATATGCATTGAAAGCAGCATTGAGATGATAGTAGGAATATTGGGAATTATAAAAGCAGGAGGAGCATATATTCCGGTGGATCCCGAATATCCGGAAGAGCGGATAGCATATATGCTTGAAGATGCCGGAGCTTTCATTGCAGTCACCAGCAAAAGGAGCAGGTTAAGATTATCATCAGCAGAAAATATTGACATTATAGAAGTAGACGGAGATTGGTTCGGGACACCGGATAATCTGCAAACAAAAGTTAAACCCCATCAGCTCGCTTATGTGATCTACACATCGGGTTCAACAGGCAGACCGAAAGGAGTAATGATAGAGCACAAAAACTTAACAAGCTATTTGTTGAATAATAAAACCAGATACATTAATGGCGGAACAACAGGCTCGGGAAGTTTCATACATTTATCATATACTTTTGATGCATCCATTTCCGGAATGTTTATGCCATTGATATCCGGGAAACGGGTGGTTATCGGGAATAAACAGTCACTTGATGTTTTTGAAGATAAAAATTTTGAAAAATATGCTCCGTATGATTTTATAAAAATAACTCCGTCTCACATGGAACTGCTTCAATCAAAGATCAAAACAGAAACAGGGAAATTGTTGACGAGGAAATTAGTAGTAGGCGGAGAAACACTATTAATGAGTCAACTCAGTTATTTATTTGAAAACGGAATAGATATTAATATTGTAAACGAGTATGGTCCAACGGAAACTACAGTTGGCTGTACTGTTTTTTCCCGGAATATTTTTGGCGAAAATGGAAATTCAATAAACCGGATACCAATTGGTAAGCCAATAGATAATGCAAAAATATACATACTCAGTGAAAATAAAGAACCCGTTCCGGTCGGTGTGCCGGGAGAAATTTATATAGGCGGAGAAGGATTAGCCAGAGGATATTTAAATCGACCGGAATTAACACAGGAAAAGTTTATCAAAGCTCCGTTCAGTAATGAAGCGGGAGAAAGATTATACAGGACAGGAGACTTAGCACGGTGGCTTCCGGATGGTAATATTGAATTTTTAGGAAGGAAAGATGAGCAGGTAAAAATCAGAGGTTACAGAATTGAGCTTGGAGAAATAGAGAGTGTAATGCAGCAAAGCGAGATGGTCAGCAATGCGGTGGTTCTTGCAAGGGAAAATAAAGAGGGCGATAAGCAGCTGGTAGGTTATGTAGTGTCTGAAGGAGTT
>CAYNTN010000251.1:0-4400 GCA_964399995.1 uncultured Ignavibacteriaceae bacterium | reverse complement strand
AAGCAGATTTTTTTGAAAGATTAGAAAATATTTTCTCGATTAACTGAACTGCGGCATAGCTTACAGTAACAGCTCCTTCGCTAATTCCGGTTTCGGAAATTGCGCGCTTTCCGGTTTTTATCGCTGCATCAAATAATCTTTGTGTTAAGAATCCCGTAAACTTCATTTCTTCGGCGATGTGCATGGAATCTTTTACTTGATGATAAATCTGGTTATCGCCAATAAGAAGCGAATCAATTCCGGTAATCACTTTGAAAAGCTGCTTGACTGCCTCGTATGAAATGAAATGCTTGAAGTTATCTGCTTTTACTTCCGGAACGGTTTTCAGTCCCAAGATTAAATTTTGTATTACCGAATGTCCAACATTTTCATCTTTTGGTAAGCCATAAACTTCAGTTCTATTGCAAGTTGAAATCACCAAACCTTCATTTAGCAACTTACCTTTTGCCTGTTCGATTAAGGATTTTATTTCTTCATCATTGAGATGAAGCGCTTCTCTTAATTCAATCGGGGCTGTGTGGTGACTAATTGATACTGAAAGTAAATTCATATCTCAATAAAAGGAATGAAAACTTTGAGCTAAAAAATTGCTTAGGAATGTGGAGAGAATTGCGAGTACAAATCCTATGATTGAAAACAAAATTACTTTTCGTCCACGCCATTTACCGAATAATTTGCTGGCAATTCCCAATCCATACAAAATCCAAACGATAGATGTTCCAATTAATTTTGGATCAGCAAAAGAAAATTTTGGGAATGCCTTTGGCAGCCAAATAATTCCGATTACAATTGCAATCGTAAGCATTACGAGACCAATCACTGCTGAATAAAAGCTTAGGGTTTCCAAAACCTCCAAACTTGGCAGGCGGTTAAACACAATTCCGAATTTATTCAATTTGATTTCTTTGTAAAGAATCAAATAAAGCAAACCATACACGGCGGAGATGGTTATTCCTGCATAACCAATTAACGCACTGAACACATGCGAACCAAGAAGATTGCTTCGCAGCACTTCTTTTACTTCGGTTAAATCTTCAATGAAAAGTGTGGAAATAATTTGAAAGATAATTGAAATGATGATGATAAATGGACCGGTACCGCGAATATCTGTCAGCAGCTCTAAAATGAAATATGCAAAGCAAATTGCAAATGCGAGCACTGTAAAAATTTCAAATACGTTTGTTATCGGTGGATGATTGAACGCAATTGTTCTGAGAATTAAGTAGATGCTGTGAATAATTAAAGTAAGAAAAAGAAATAATCTTTTTGAATGTGCAAATTTTTTACTGCCTTTCATGAAGTCGTAAAAATAAATTGCAAAAGCAGCAGAATAAGCAAAGGGCAGAAGTATATTTAGAAAATCAATTACTTGATTCATTTATTGTCCGTAAAATTTAGTGGGAAAAATTAAGTAAAAGCAGTTAGCTTAACAAGGTAGAAGAAGGTGGGAGTATTAAGATAATGTGAGATGAAAATCGAAATTTTGGTTGTCTTGGACTAGTCCAAGACAACCACGAAAGAGTTCTAATTATTTCCCAAAATCAGCGGCAGCCCATCTTTACCCGAACCAATCACAACAATCTTTGTGTTGTTAGAGCCAGCCAATTTTTCCGTTGCTTCAATTCCTTTCCACCTCAGTAACTGATCGCTAATTCCCTTTGAAACAATATCCTGAAAATCTGAAATACCTTTTGCTTCAATTCTCTTTCGTTCAGCTTCTTGCGTTTCTCTCTGAAGAACAAACTGCATTCTTTGACTTTCCTGTTCAGATTTTAATTTTTCTTCAATTGAATTTGTAAGACCCGGAGGAAGAATAATTTGTCTAAGCGGCGCGGCTTCCAAAGTAATACCTCTTGGTTTTACTAATTTTGAAAGTTCAGTTTCCATTTCCCGCGAAAGCTGTTCTCTTTCGGCTGTATAAAGCGCACGGGCTTCATATCTTGCAGTTACCCCCCTTACAACAGAACGAAACTGGGGAATAAGGATTTTTTCCACGTAATCCTCTCCGACAGTTTTATAAATTTTATTTGCATTTTCAAAACTTAAGCTGTAGAGCAAACTTATTTCCAGCTCAACACTCAAACCTTCTTTTGAAGGTACGTTCATCGTTTCTTTTAACTCCTGAGTTCTCGCATCAAATTTTACAACATTAGCCATTGGATTAACAAAGTTAACTCCCGGTTTTAATGTGTTATCACTTACATTACCAAAAAAATCGATTACACCAACATGACCGGCAGGAATTACTGTCCAGACTTGCATAAAAGCAATCAATAATGCAATAACCAATCCCACTAATGCTAGAGTTGATTCTGATTTATTAACTCTCTTCTTGGCATTAAAATAAACGAAAGCTGCCGCTACTGCAGCAAGCAAAGCAATTATGAATAACATTTTTTACCTCTTATTTTTTATACTCTTTTAAGAAACCTCTGAATTCTATTTTGTGTGATTCTTCTTGTGCAAGAAGCCCGATAACCAAATCTTGAGTAACATAATCAACACCATCGCATAACTTTATTATTTTGTTGTACTGAGCGATAGCTCCGGTTTCTGCTTCAATAACACCCTCAATCACAGAGACAACATCGGTGCTGTCTTTTGGTGGCTGCATGAATTTTTGTGCAGCTTTAAATTCCATTGAACCTGGCACAACACCATCAAGTTCTTTAATTCTTTTAGCGAGAGTTTGGGCGTGTGTAATTTCTTCAGCTATATCAACCTGTAATGATTTTTTTATCTCCTCTGCTCGAACCCCATCAAGATTGATTGAGTTGGAGATATAATTCATTACGGTTTCAATCTCCATCCAATAGCTGATGATTAGATTTTTTACGATTTCCTTTTTTGATGCCATGATATTTATCCTTTCAGTTACGTTAATATTTTTTTGATAAGTTTTTGTTTCTTAACCTTTGATTCAGAGAAGGTTAGTGAGTTTAGGATTTTATCTTGTGCAATTGATAGTTTGGCCTTGTCATCAGTGAATATTTCTGCAATAACTTCACCTTTGTTTAGATGATTGCCAATTTTCGGATAAAAAACAATTCCAGCTTTTGGATCAATTTTATCTTCTTTTGTTTTTCTGCCTGCCCCGAGCTCCAAAGCTGCCATTCCTATTTCGTAATTGTTTGTGGCGGAGAGAAATCCATTTTGTGGTGAAAATATTTTTCCCGAGAATTTTGATTTCGGATACTTCTCAGGGTTGTGCAAATATTTCACATCACCATTCTGATATTTGACAATCTCTACGAATTTTTCAAATGCTTTTCCATTTTTGATTAGATTGGCAGAGATTTCCTTTCCCTCTGAAATCGAACTCGCCTTGTTCCCGAGATAGATCATTGCACCGGCTAAGTTCAAACTGAGTTCTAAAAGGTCTTCTACTTTTTCTCCTTGCAGAATTTTTACAGATTCATAAACTTCAAACCAATTACCAATATAATTGCCAAGCGGCTGATTCATATCAGTGATAAATGCGATTACTTTTTTATCAAAAGATTTTGCCGTGGTGATTAGAGAATTTGCAAGTTTAATAGCATCTTTTTCTTCTGACATAAAAGCACCGCTTCCGGTTTTTACATCTAATACAAGTCCGTCAATTCCTTCCGCAATTTTTTTGCTCATTATGCTTCCAGTAATCAGTGGAATTGATTCGACAGTTGCAGTTACATCACGAAGCGCATAAATCAGCTTGTCAGCAGGGGCAATTTCTTTTGTTTGTCCGATTAAAACTGCGCCGCACTTTTGTAAAATATTTTTGAATTGGGATAAGGATAAATCGGTTCTAAAACCCTGAATAGACTCTAATTTATCTAAAGTTCCGCCCGTGTGACCCAATCCTCGTCCTGAAATCATTGGAACTTTAACTCCGGCAGCAGCAGCAATTGGAGCTATTATCAAAGAGGTTTTGTCGCCAACACCGCCGGTTGAGTGTTTGTCAATCTTCATGCCCGCAATGTTTTTTAGATCAACGACTTTCCCGGAATTAATCATTGCATCTGTTAATGCAGTTTGTTCTTCTTCATTCATTCCTCTGAAGAAAACCGCCATAAGAAATGCGGAGAATTGATAATCGGGTATTCTTTTCTTCACGTAAGAAGAAATTAAAAATTGTATTTCGTCTTTTGAAAGAGAAACACCATTTCTTTTTTTGCGGATGAGTTCAACGGTATTCATATTGCAAATTTAATGATTATTAGATTAAGACATGGTGCTGTCAATTCATGCGGTTTAAGCGATAAACTTCCTTTGTTTAGAAACTGGTTTATGTGCAGTTAATTTGTTTGCCCTATCATATTTGATTAATTTTAGTTTCAAAAAATCAAATGCAGAAAAAGAGAAATGAAGGAAATGCTGTTTAAAAAAAGAACTCACACGTGCGGTGAGTTAAGAATAGA
>CAYNTN010000250.1:0-4493 GCA_964399995.1 uncultured Ignavibacteriaceae bacterium | reverse complement strand
TAAGCACAAAGTATTTAAAGACAGATTTGATTCAAAGGAAATGGTGAATTCAGCTTTATACAGAGAGAAGTTAAACTATATTCATAATAATCCATGCACTCCAAAATGGAGACTGGCAGAAAAGCCTGAAGACTATAAGCATTCAAGTGCATCAAACTATTTACTTGGAAGCGGAGTATATGATGTGGTGCTAGTTTATTAGTTGAAAGTTTAGAGTTTACCGTCAGAGTCCCGAAAGAGCGCCGGAGACTCTGACGTGGGCTTTGAACAAATCATAGAAAGTATTTTTATCTGTTAAGACTTCCCATTTGTGCATCAGGATATCTGTTACCGGACGCAACTCCAGGAGGTGCAATTGATTCAATGGTATTCAGTTCATCATCAGTAAAGTCTATATCAGTTGCTTTTGCATTTTCAGTCAGATATTTTCTTCTCTTTGTTCCCGGAATTGCGGAAAACCCTTTTTGTAGAACCCAGGCTAATGCTAGCTGTGATGAAGTTACCCCTTTTTCTTCGGAGATGCGTTTTACCTCTTTCACTATCTCAAGGTTTTTTATAAAGTTATCTCCCTGAAAGCGCGGATTGTTTCTTCTCCAGTCATCAGCTGCAAGATCATCCGGAGATTTAATTTCACCTGAAAGGATTCCTCTTCCAAGCGGCGAATAAGAAACAAATCCAATGCCGAGTTCATTTATGGTTTCAAGAATTCCGTTATCTTCAATGCTTCTTTCGAATAAAGAATACTCTGTTTGTAAAGCTGATACAGGATGAACTTGATGTGCCTTTCGTATTGTTTCCGGACCTGCTTCGCTAAGTCCGATAAAACGAACTTTTCCTTTTGCAACCAGATCCGACATTGCTCCGATGGTTTCTTCAATAGGTACTTTAGGGTCGATCCTGTGAATGTAGTATAAATCAACATAGTCAGTACCGAGATGTTTCAGCGAACGGTCAATAGCTTTTTTAATATAATCGGGGTTTCCGTTAATACCTTTATAGCTGCCGTCATCTTCAACTTCAACTCCGGTCTTTGTTGCTATGATGAATTTATCTCTCCTACCTTTAATTGCTTTGCTTAAGAGTATTTCATTTTTGAAAGGACCGTATACTTCTGCAGTGTCAAAGAAATTTATTCCGAGCTCCAGGGCAAGAGCGATGGTTGCAAGGGATTCTTCTTCATTGGTCTCCCCGTAGAATGCACTCATTCCCATGCATCCAAGTCCCAGGTTTGATACTTTCAATCCGCTGTTTCCAAGATCGATCGTTTTTATTCCCATTTTTTTATAATTTAGTGTTTTGTATTATTTTGTAAATGAAATAAATTTACTAAAATCCATTTCCTCATATTTTTAAAAGCATTAACCGGATTTCTCCAAAGGAGCAATAGAATATTTTTCTTTCCAATCTGTTAATGGTACAATAACTCTTAAGGGTTACTTTCTAAACCATCATAAATAACAATGACCGGCGGGTTTTCTTAATTCGGCTCCGGCTGTTGGATCAAGATTTATCAGCCATAGTACTCGTAAATTAAATTATAACTTTCACTGTGAAATTTCAATATGAATGTTTGTTCCATTTACATGCTCCACAATTCTAGACACGATTCGAACAAGGGAGCATGCTCCCAGGTGGATTGCGTTCTACTCTCGACGGCGGCAGCAATTGGTTAAGTTATAGACAGTTTCCATTTACAAACTTATTCAATTGTGTTTTTATTACTGACAAAAACCAATGAAGTGCAGGTTCCTTGTGACAGGTATTTATCAGTAATGAAGGAATAATAATTAGATAAACGACTTTGCGAATGTTAAATTTGTCGAAATGCATTTTGAATGAAACTTCATGAACTATTGCAAGCATAATAAGAAAATTTAAGTCATCGAACCTTTTAAGTGTTTGTGGGGTAGAGCAACACTAACCTAGTCGAAACAGGCGTCTGGACGTCAGCATTTGACGTCTGACTTCTGACGTTTGACATCTGACATTTTCTATCTCCCCGCCTCAAGCTCCAAAGCTTTCTTCAGCAGCCAGGTTTGTGAAGTTGATCTCAATTCGGAAATTAATCCGGAAATTTCAAATGCGCTGTTTTCAACATTGTCATTAATTTTCAGCAGTCTGTTAAAATAATTTATGAATGTATTGCATCTTTGAATGTATGTTTCGGGAAGAAGTTTATCTGTCCTGACGAAGTGTTTGTAAGAGTCAAGCAGTTCGGTAGCAGGAACAAACCATTTCAGTTCATAATAATTCATCAGAGTCAGCTGCTTAATGGCGGCTTTATAAAAGACATTCTTTATCGGTCCGCTTTTGCCAAGCTTTTCAAGTGCTTCGGAATAATTTTTCTTTTTAAATTCAAGAACAGCATAGCAGTAAGCAAGCACGTATTGTCTTTTATCCGGCTCAATTCTGTTTTTAAATTTCTTAATAAATTCCTCAAGCCAGTCCGATTCCTTTGACACATTCGCTGTCCAGATCAAATTCATGAACCTCGTTTCACTGATATATTTTCCATGCTCCGTATTTGCAAGTATGTCTTTATCAATTGAATATCTGGTTACTTCAAAGATTGATTCTTTAAAATCATTATTCCCCTCATTTAATTTTCTGTGCGCATAGTTTCTCAATACCGAGATAATGTTGAATTTTTCCAGATAGCTAAGATCAGCTTTGTCTTCAAGCAGCAGATCTTTCAGTTCAAAGAAATATTTATCATCCTTATTTGTCATCATTAAGATCAGAAGGTAATAAGATTTTAAAGCGGGAACATCTAAATATTCTTTATTTAATTCTAAGAATTTCAGAATGTCATTCACAAAATCCGGATATCCGCTGGCATTGACGACAAAGTCTTTCTGATTAAGGAAATATTGAAAAAATTTCAGCGAGTTGATAAAGAAATAAATGTTTAAATTCTTCTGTTCAAGCATCAGATCTTCATTCAGAGTATCCTTGTATGTTATCATTTTTGTATCCTTGGCTTTGACTTCGTTCTTGAAATACTCAAGTCTGTATTTCACAAAATATGTTTCGGCATCTTTCACCTTTTGTTTTCTTATTTTCTTATTTAATTCATCAATTGACTTCAGCATTGAATCATACAATTCGCCATAGTTCAATTCGTCAAGAAGTATCGTCTCTTTCAATAACTGGTTGCGCTTCAGATTTCTGTGAACCAAAAATTCCTTTGCCAATTCGAGCAGACGAAATAATGTGACTCTCATAAAACTGTCATCATATTTGATTTTTCCGAAAGACTTTTCGAACAATGATTTTTTGTCCGGCATTTTCTCATCGAATTCGGGATAAAATTTTTTGATCTGTTCAAATAATTTAACAACGCTTTGATTTGTGTTAAAGTAAGGCGACTGGACAAACAGAGCAAACTCTTTCATGTCCTGCTTGCCGAATATTCTTAATGTATTAATGACCGGTGATTTGAACATTGAAAAAAATTATTATAACTTTCGGGTAACGTAATTTAGATTAAAATTGGTCAAAATTCTTTAAAATACAACGAATTAAGAAATATTGAGAAGCTTTTCCCGTAACATTTCAAAATAAGATTCTTTGATTTACCCAAGCAGCCTTTCTATTTTGCAATTGAAAAAATAAATAAATCAGACATTGAACAATTTATCAGCGGCAAAAGGAGATTCAAAAGGAGAAATTAATCTTCAATGGGATTCAGTTAATAAAGCTGCATCTTATATCATTGAAATCGGGAAGTCAAACAATTTCAAAGTCATCAATTGGAAAATTCTCGATATAATTTCAGATTCAAGATATACAGTCAGAAATCTCAGGTCAAATAAAGAGTATTTTTTCAGAGTGGCATTTGTAAATGGCAAAGGGAAAAAAGAGCTAAGCAGGAAAATTATTAAGAAAGCACCATGATCAATGTTCAATGTTCAATGTTCAATGTTCAATGTTCAATGTTCAATGTTCAGTGATCAATGTTCAATGTTCAACTATCAATTATCAATTATCAACTATCAATTATCATTTATCAACTAACTTAAACAACCTCAAAATGAAGAAAATAATATTTGTTTTAATTTTGCTTGTCTCTACATCGATAAAGAGTCAAGTACAAAAAATCGGTGATGATCTTTACATGTATTCTGAAAATCCATCACATACGGAAAACTGCGGTGTTGATGCAACATTTGATCCTGAAATACATCAGAATCTGACAACGCCTTTAGATGTTTCCGCTATTACTTATATCTGGCCCTTTGATAATGCTCAGGATGATGGTTTAATAGTTGTTAATTATGTCGATGATCTTTCCGGCAGCGGTATTAAAGATTACAATGACAATGACTGGTCGTATGATGGTCATAACGGCACTGATATATGTCTTCATAATTTCAGACACATGGACAGATGTGTCAGGGTAAAAGCTGCAGCTTCCGGAACTGTGGTGAGGATCTCTGTAAATAATTTTGACAGAAATACGGGATGGGGAACAGGTTCTCCGGCAAATCTCG
>CAYNTN010000249.1:0-4534 GCA_964399995.1 uncultured Ignavibacteriaceae bacterium | reverse complement strand
AGGAGTCACTGTCGCGGCCTGCGGAGTGAATTTCATCGACAGGATCATCGACAGGGCGAACGCGAATTCGAGGAAGTGATACGGATCTGCGGCCGACAGGTCCGGCAGCCACAGGAACGATGCCTGACGCAGGTCAAGAGCGATCGTCACCGCCGTGTAAAAAGCGATCAGCAGCGGAAACTGCAGCAGCATCGGCAGACAGCCCCCGATCGGCAGTGCGTCCTTGGTCATTTTGAGCTGATCCATCTGCAATTGACGCATCCGCGGATCGTCGTTGGGCACGCCCTTTTTCTGCAGATCTTTGATCTTGTCCTGTATCTCCTTCATCTTCGGCGCATTGCCCGAAGCCTTTTTGAAAGATTTCGACTGCGACCACCTCAGCGGGAACAGCAGCATGTAAAACAGGAACGTAAAAACGATGATAGCGACACCGTAATTGTTCGTTAGGTTATTAAAGAAATTAAGCGAGTAAATGATCGGGATCGAGAGCGTTTTTGTGATCGGCCGTATCCACGAGTAATTGCTGAAATTGATCAGATCGACGAGCTCGATGCGACGTCCTGTACTCTGCGACAGGCTCTCAGAGTAAGGGCCCGAGAGGGCAAAATAATCTTTCGTGCCGGTGAATACCTTAGTGATGCTGCCATCCGCCATAATGGGAACATAGGCAGTGATCAAATGGCGCGTCTCGCTCGTTTTCTTACTGCGCGTTACCCAGCTGATAATGCCGTCATAAAACGGCTCGGTCTGAAATTCGTACTTGGTCGCGTGAAATTCGAGCCCCTGTGAACGCTGTGCCGGAACGGCTGCCATCGCAAAATAAGCGTCGCCAACGCCGGCCCAATCGATATTTCCGGGCACCGGGATCGAGCTCTTATTATTCGCATCGTAGGTAAGCGAAGCCCCCTGATTGCGATAAACGGCATCATTCACGAACGCAACTGCTTCGGGCTCGATGTGGTAAAAATTATGGTGCGGAATGGCCTGATCGCCTATGCTGGCTCCGATCAGCAGTTTCGCATTCGGCATCGGCTGGCCGCCTTTCGTGATCTTCACCGAAAGATCGGCGACGTAATTGTCAGCTCGAAAAACAAAGGTCTTGGTGACATCGAGCCCGCTTGCGTCAGTCAGTTTGAATTCGATCGTTTTTTCCTGACCGTCAGACAATTCGACAATGCCGTCAGCTCCGGAAACCGTATAATTTCGTTCGTTGATCAGGCTGTTTACAACAGCATCATCGGTCGACAGCCGAAACGGCAATTCGCGCGGCGAGGCCTCGAGAGCCTCTTTCGAGATCAACTGCAGCGGCTTTTTCACGGTGCCGTTCGAGCCGTCAGCCCATAACGGCCGCTCTTCTTTTGGCGATTTGTTTTTGATCAGGATCCAGCTCGTCGCAACGGAACCTTTGGTATCAAGCGTCACCTCGTAAAGCGGCGTTTTGATCGTGATCTGTTTGTTTGGCGTTGTGTCAGGTGTTGTCACCGGTGCTTCGGCCGGCGTCTGTGCGACCGGTGCCGCAGGTGTCGGTTGTGCGGCGACCGGCTGTGCAGTATTTGTATTGGTGTTCGCATTCGGATCGGCGACAGGCGGCTTTGGCGCATAAAAATACTGCCAGCCGAACAAGACGGCCATCGCCAGCACCATCGCGATCAGAAAACGAGATTGATTACTATTACCGGGATCTTCCATAAAAGTCAGTTGCCGACCGGCAACTCAAAACATTGGCCGCCGATCAATGACGGCTACCTAACCGGGTCATGTCCGCCTTTGCACAGCGGCTGACACCTCAGGATACGCGTGAAACCCATCCATGTTCCGCGTATCGCGCCATACTTTTCCACTGCCTGTCTGGTATATTCCGAACAGGTCGGTTCAAATCTGCATGCGGGCGGCAAAAAGGGCGAAAAGAACGCCTTATAGATGCCTAATAGATCTAAAACCAAAAACTTCATTGCTTTAAAGCAATTTACCACAGAGGCCACAGACTTCACTGAGATTCCAAAAACAACCCGTTCGGTTTATTCGTCACTCTGTGTCTTTCTGTGTTCTCTGTGGTAAGTGTTCCTTTTCACCTACTTTTGCGGCGATCGCCTTAAACTCCGCCAGCGGCTTTTCGAGTTTCGTATGCATCAGGCTTCGCCTTGCATTTAGAACCCAATCAAACTTTGTCCCGATCGCATCAAGTTCCGCTCGGCTCAACCTGAATGCTTCTCTGAGCAGGCGTTTTGCGCGATTTCGTGTGACGGCGTTGCCGATCGCCTTTTTTGTCGCCGTGACGCCGAGCCGGTGAACACCGGACTTTCCGGGCAAAATGAAAACCGTCATAAAACGGCCTTCAAAACGCGTTCCGCTCTCATAGACCCGCAAAAATTCGGCGCGCTTGCGCAGCCGCTGATGCTTTGCGAGCCCGCGATCTAATAATGGTGAACCGTTAATCTCTTGCGTCCTTTCGCACGGCGGCGTTTGATCACGGCACGGCCGTTCTTCGTCGCCATTCTTGCTCTGAATCCGTGCTTTTTCGCGCGGCGGCGGTTGTTTGGTTGATAAGTTCTCTTCGGCATAATTACTCTCCATCACTTTAGTTAAAAGTGAAAACCTAGAGTTTACGCGCGCAAACGGCCTGATGTCAAAGGAATTCAGGCAGAAATACCGATCGCCGGATCTTTAGTTTCGCTCAATTTTCTTAAGGCTTTCACATAGAGTGAATGCTCTTGGTCGAGGATCCTGGCTGAAAGTGACTCGAGAGTGTCGTCAGGCAGGCGATCGACCTGTTGCTGCATGATTATCGGACCGTGATCGAGCAGTTCATCGACATAGTGCACAGTGCAGCCGGTTACCGTCACGCCCGCATCGAATGCCTGTTTTTGGGCATCGAGGCCGGGAAATGCAGGCAGCAGGCTTGGGTGGATGTTGATGATGCGGTTGGGAAATGCGTTTACAAAGTCAGCCGACAGCAGCCGCATATAGCCCGCAAGGCAAACGAGCTCGACACCGCGGTTGTTTAGCTCGTCTATCATCTCGGCGTCGTGGTCAGCGCGATTTCGCCCCATTCGCTCGATGACGACGGTCTCGACGCCCCTTTCCTTCGCTTTCGCCAAACCGGGCGCGTCGGCCTTATCGCTGATCACGACAGACACTTCTGACATAGGTATCTCGCCGCTCGCGACCGCGTCAACGATCGCTACCATATTTGACCCGCGGCCCGAAATTAGAATACCGATCTTCACTTTCTATAAGATGCTCAACGTTTCTGCGCTGAGAGGCCGCCCAAATAGGCTGCGGCTAGCTTAGTAACAAACGAGACCGTGAACAAGACGGCGATCTGTGCAAGAGCCCCCGCAGCGACTATGATCGCAAGGTCGATCAGGAAATACACCAGCCATACCAGCAACGCCGCTTTGACCCTGTTGCCCTCCGGAAATTTTCCGCCTATCCAACGCCCGGCGAGATACATCAGCACGATGCCCGCGAGGATCGATGAATAGGGTGCCGCAACTTGTGCGTGTGCCTGATAGTAATCCGCGTCGTGTCCCGGATCGATCACATAGCTATATACGATCACGTACAGTACGCTTATCAGGACGTTGACGATCATTACGCCCAAAGCAAATGGAACTGCGAGCCACCAACGGTTTTTTTCCATAATTATCCTCTTTCCGAGCGGCAATATTACAAGAACTTCAGGACTTCGTAAGAGTTAGCGTCGAAGATCACGTCCGCGTTCTTAGGGTTCTGAACATACTCGACGCTCGTCAGCAGCCTTGGATCATTGACAAACGTCTGTCCGATCTGAAAACCGGCAAGCGTCGTTTCGGCGATCATCCACGGCTTCCCGTCCCACGTGAAATCGAGCTTATTTGCATTCTGATAGTTTCCCTGCGGAACGGCGACCGTTATATGACGCGGGCAGTAGAGCAGAATGTAATCTTCGCCGATCTGTTCCAAAAGCGACGCGAGTAAGATGGTCTTATTGCTGCAGTCGCCGGTCCGGGTCATCAGTGTCTCGTTGCCGCGTTTCAGCGTTTCGCGGCGGCCAAGAGCTTCGGAGTAACTAAATTCGATCTCGTTCGACACGAAATCGACTAGTTTTTGAATCCGCGCTTCGCGATCCGGCCCCGTATTCTTCAGGATGTCGTCCGCCAAACGCTTGAGCGAGGGTTCGCCAGGCTTTGCGACCATAATGCCGTGATTCGCAAAGAACATCGACGGCTTGAAGCTCCGCTCGGGCACCTGGGTCAGCATGCGGCCGCCGTAGATCATCGAGTTGATCGTGAAATTCTTGATCTCTTCGAGGCTTGGTGAATAGCTGACTTCCTTGAAGTCGAACTTCAGGCTTTGGCGATGGTCGATCTTGATATTTGCCAGATTCGTGCGGAATAGCTGGCCGTAATTTGGCGATGCCGGCACCTTGTAATCGCCGAGTTTGATCTCGCCGTCCTTTTCAGTACCTAATTCGACCTTTCTGATGTCGTAAAAATGCTGGTTTATAAACTCCAGGAATTCCTCGCCGGACGAACGCGGATAGGTGAATAGA
>CAYNTN010000248.1:0-4534 GCA_964399995.1 uncultured Ignavibacteriaceae bacterium | reverse complement strand
TGAAATTAAAGCCATCTCCAAGAATCAAAACTCGATTAGAGAAATTCTAAAATCCTTTGGCGCTGATTTCAAAGGAGTTGACCATCAAATTGATACTTACTTCAAAGTAAGCATTGGAAGATTGAAGTTACGAGAAGGAATAATTGAGAATTCTCTCGTTCATTATGATCGCGAAGACAAATCAGGGCCGAAACAATCGAATGTAACCTTTTACGAACCAACAGATACATCTTCGCTGAAGAAAATTTTAACACGATCACTCGGAATTTTAGTTGTAGTAGATAAATCGCGCGAAATTTATTTTATTGATAATGTAAAGTTCCATATTGACTCGGTGAAAGATTTGGGAAACTTTATAGAAATCGAAGCGATAGATTCGGATGGAAACGTTGATAAGGAAAAACTTCTCGAACGATGTAATTATTACCTTAATCTTTTTAAAATTAGGCGAGAAGATTTGATTCCTAATTCCTACAGTGATTTACTCTTACAAAAGAATAGCTAATGAGCATAGAAAAATCCTACAACACCTGGGCTGGACAATACGACACCAACGAAAACAAGACTCGTGACCTCGACAGAAAAGCTACAATCGAAACATTGTCGCTCCACAAGTTTGAAAATGTTTTGGAATTAGGATGCGGAACAGGCAAAAATACCGAGTGGCTTGTCACAAAAGCTAAATTTATCATTGGACTTGACTTCTCAGAAGAAATGCTGAATAAAGCCAAGGAGAAGATCAATTCTGAAAAGGTGAGATTTCAAAAAGCCGATCTGACAAAGAAATGGGAGATAAAAAATAATTTTGCCGATCTAATCACCTGCAGCTTGACATTAGAACATATAAAAAAATTAGACTTCATCTTCAATCAAGCATACCAAAAGCTAAAAGCTGGTGGAAAATTTTTTGTATGCGAACTCCATCCAGCTCGCCAATACATTGGTAGCAAGGCAAAATATAAAACTGAAAACGGAATTGAGGAATTGGAGGTTTACGTACATCATCTTTCGGATTATCTTGACTCAGCAAAGAAAAGTGAATTTCAACTTATCGAAATAAATGAATGGTTTGATAACAATCCGAGAAATGAAATCCCAAGACTAATTTCATTTGTGTTTGGAAAGAGAAATCTAAGACAATCTTATGAATTTTGAACTGCAATCTGTGCTTGAAAACGAACTCATTAAATTAATTCCACTTAAGAAAGAGGACTTTGAGACACTCTACCAGGTGGCTTCCGATCCGTTAATTTGGGAACAACATCCGGATAGATACCGTTACAAAAGAGAAATATTCGAAAAGTATTTCGAGGGGGCGATGAAATCAGGAGGAGCATTTCTTGTTATCAACAATAAAACCGGCGAGGTTATTGGCAGCTCAAGATTTTACGATTATGATAAAAACAAAAAATCAATTGCGATTGGTTATACATTCATTGCAAGAAAATTCTGGGGAACAGCTTGCAACCGAGCAATGAAAAACTTAATGCTCGATCATGCTTTCAAGTTTGTCGAAAAGATTATTTTTCATATTGGCGAGAAAAACTTTCGTTCACAAAAAGCTATTGAAAAATTAGGAGCAAGAAAAATGAGCGAAGCTGAAATTAGTATGCCCATAGAAAATGAACACTCACGATTTATTTATGTGCTTGATTTTAGTGCCTGGCAGCAATTCAAAAATAATCTTTAGTCAATCATTACAGATAAATATTTTTTCCCCGCTAAAATCCATTTCCTTATAAAATCTTTATACCCTTTACTTACCTTTTAACAGCGCCTTTATAACTTCTGCTCTATATTTCACTCGCAATAATAAAAGTAAATATGTGTTTGAAATAATTTCGTTAGTCATCACGATAGCGATTTTTGTGTACCTGGTTTATTCTCTATTTAAACCGGAAAAATTTTAAAGAGGATATGAACCAATGGATTACTTATTAGACTTTATTCAATTCAGCGTGTTTCTTGCAGTGCTCATATCGCTTTCTGTACTGTTAGGAAATTTTTTCTATAAAGGATTAAATGGAGAAAAAAACACTTTAAGTTTCATTCTCTCCAAACCCGAAAAGTTTATTTACTTTTTACTTAGGATTGATGCAAATCATGAAATGAGCTGGAAAAGATATGCTTCTGCCCTGCTGATTTCAAATTTTATTGGAATTGTCGTCTTATTGGTGATGCAGTTAACTCAAATATATCTGCCGTTTAATCCGCAGCATTTACCAAATGTAGAATTCTTTTTAGCACTGAATACTGCAATAAGTTTTGTAACCAACACTAATTGGCAATCCTACTCCGGAGAAGTTACACTAAGTAACTTTGTTCAGATGCTTGGCTTAGCAGTGCAGAATTTTTTTAGTCCGGCTGTTGGAATTGCGGTATTGTTAGCAGTTGTTAGAGGAGTAGTAAGGAAAAAAAGAAATACCCTTGGTAATTACTGGGTGGACTTAACACGTTCGATACTTTACGTACTTTTACCTTTATCTATAATAGTTGCCGTTTTATTAATCAGTCAAGGAGTAGTTCAATCATTCAGTTCGAATGTTACTGCCGTAACACTTCAAGGTGAAACTCAAACCATTCCTTTAGGTCCCGCTGCCTCTCAAATTGCTATCAAGCAGCTTGGAACAAACGGCGGCGGATTTTTTGGAGTAAACAGTGCATTCCCTTTTGAGAATCCAACGCCGCTTTCAAATTTCATACAGGTTCTTTCTATTCTTCTTATTCCTGGTGCGCTTGTTTTCACTTTCGGCAGAATGCTTGGATCAAAAAAACATGCTTGGGCATTATTTGGAGTAATGTTATTTATTTTCATTAGCGGAGTAGTCATTTCATATTGGTCGGAAGTTTCATCAAGCTCAACATTCGCGGTAAATCAATTGGTGGAAGGGAAGGAAACTCGTTTTGGAATTTTCAACAGCGTACTTTGGTCAACGGCGACAACAGTTGCCTCAAACGGATCTGTAAATGCCATGCACAGCTCCCTTTCTCCAATCGCCGGGTTGGTAGCTCTTCTTAATATGCATCTTGGTGAAATAATTTTGGGAGGTGTTGGTTCGGGTTTGTACGGAATGTTTCTATTTATTCTTATCACGGTTTTCATTGCAGGTTTGATGGTCGGCAGAACGCCTGAATACTTTGGTAAAAAAATAGAGGGTTATGAAATTAAGTGGGCTATAATTGGAGTATTACTGCCCAGTATTGTAATGCTAATATTCACGGCAGTTGGTGTAACAACACAAGACGGCTTATCAAGTTTGCTTAACAAGGGACCTCATGGTTTATCGGAAATACTTTATGCTTTTTCTTCAGGTGCCGCAAATAATGGAAGTGCATTTGCAGGGCTGAGTACTAACACAAATTTCTATAACATATTTATTGGACTGGCAATGCTGATTGGAAGATATGGTGTCATTCTTCCTGTCCTTGCTATCGCAGGCAATCTTGTAAAGAAAAATATTTCGCCGATTACAACAGGCACATTCGCTACGGACAATTTGTTATTTGCATTCTTACTTTTTTCAATAATAATAATAATTGGCGCACTTAATTTCTTCCCGGTTTTATCGCTGGGTCCCATACTGGAACATTTTTTACTGCAAAGCGGAATTAATTTTTAAGAGACAAAATTTATGGGCACAAAGGATTATGAAATATCGTTATTCGACAAGAATATTATTCTAACGGCTATTAAGGATTCGTTTAAGAAGCTCAATCCCTTTTACTTAATGAAGAATCCCGTAATGTTTATTGTAGGCATTGGTGCCGCTATGACCACAGCAATCTTTCTATCGAATTTAGCAGAAAGCAATTTTAAACTCTTTGACTTTCAAATAGCATTGTGGCTTTGGTTCACAGTTTTGTTTGCAAATTTTGCTGAAGCGATTGCCGAAGGAAGAGGAAAGGCACAGACTGAGAATCTTAGGAAAACTAGGACAACTACAATTGCTCGAAAAATAATAAACGGTAAAGAAATTAAAGTATCTGCTGTTGGATTACGAGCCGGTGATTTGGTTATCTGCGAGGCGGGAGATTTAATTCCTGCTGATGGAGAAGTTATTGAAGGCGTTGCAAGCATTGATGAATCTGCAATTACAGGCGAATCAGCTCCAGTTATACGAGAAAGCGGCGGCGATAGAAGTGCAGTTACCGGAGGGACGAAAGTCCTCAGCGATAAAGTTATTATAAAAATCAGTTCTAATCCTGGAGAAACATTCATCGATAGAATGATCGCTCTTGTCGAAGGTGCCAAAAGAAAAAAAACTCCAAATGAAATTGCTTTGTCTATTTTACTTTCAGGACTAACTCTTGTTTTTCTGGTTGTTGTAGTAACGTTGAAATATTTCTTTAATTATTTCAACATCACGCTTGCACAAGATGTAAGCTTTGTATCAATCACGGTTTTAATCTCATTGCTGGTATGCCTTATCCCCACAACTATAGGTGGATTGTTGAGCGCAATTGGAATCAGCGGGATGAATCGACTTCTCAAGCACAATGTAATTGCAATGAGCGGCAGAGCCGTAGAAGCTGC
>CAYNTN010000247.1:0-4608 GCA_964399995.1 uncultured Ignavibacteriaceae bacterium | reverse complement strand
CTAACTCAACCGGCAATACAAATCCTCCGTTTTCAACTGTGTAAACCGGTGTTCCCGGACCACCTCCCGGATTCATTGTATCCATCAATGCTACTGCAAACTGTGACGGGAATTGCTCGCTATCCACTGTATCCGGATAAGGTAAGAAATAAGCTAAGAATGTGTTTGGTGATTGACCAAGCTTAAATCTTAAATTAAGTGCCTCTTGCTTGAAAGCATTCATGCTTGTCCTCAATTGTGCAGTAAAAATTCTTGTTCCCGGGAATGATCCGGAGATGAAGAAGTTTGCCAGTGAGTTTGGAAGATTTCCTGACATCTTCAAGAATCCGTTAACTGAGTCAACCTGGAATGATGGTGGACGAAGAGCAGGTGGTAAACCGCCTGTTTGTGTATTAGCTGGTCCTAATCCAAAGAATAAGTTTTCTCCCGGTCGTTGAATTGTTGTGTTATATGACCAGGTAAACTGACCTGCGCAATATTCAAAGTCATTTACGCCCGGTTGACCTTGATTAATTTGCTGTACCCATACTTCAAAACGCAATATACTGTCTCTGTTTCCTGTACCACTTGGATTTGTTGTATTTATGTTCTTAACTGTCATTGTAAATCGCGGATCTTCAGGATTGGTTTGAGCAAATACCTTACTCAAAGACAAAGCAAAAACAAATAAGAACAATGTTACAAAGAGTTTGAATGTTTTTTTCATTGTTGTTTTTTTTTTGATTAATAAATGAGGACTATTTTAAAATTTAACTCTGTGTTATAATTATATTCTATGGCTCTTCTAAATTAAGGAATTTATCCGTAAAGTGAAACAATAAAATATGTTTCACTTTACGGTAATTAATAATTTTATTTTTTCTCTTCAGCTCTTATCAAAGCTTCTTTTTCAGTTAATACTACTTTTTCCTGTAAATACGGATCAGGAAGTATAATCACTTGTCTATCCGGTACAAACCTGATTATTGATCTTGCAAATACATTATCTGCTCCCGGAGGTGCAATACCGCAGACAAAGGCATTGGCATTATTATATACTAATATTATGTCTGACAAATCAACTGTACCGTCATAGTTCAAATCAGCCAGAACATACGGACCGCTTGCGAAGACACTGCTTTCATTATAGACGTTTAAAATATCTGTCAGATCTACGCATCCATCCTGATTTCCACCTTCTACAGGTCCATCAACGTCACCTGTATAAAATGATGCTGCACCATTTATTAATATACCGTTGTTTCCGAATATTTTTCCGACACCTGTTGTAAAATCGTAACTTATTGAATCTGTACTTGATGAAATCAAATTACTCCATGCGAATACTGAATTTCTGTGAAGTATTTCAAGATAATAAATAGAATCCTGATCCCATGCGAAATCCAGATTTGTATAACCATAAGCGTAACTTCCGTTATGAGCAGAATCGAGAAGCACTTTATACTGCTGAATTATAGCGTAAGGAGCAGGAGCACCATCTCTTATATTTATTGTTACAGTATCTCTTACTCTCGGTGTAGATCCAACCGGATTACCGTTACTTTGCAATCCTTGTAATGCTATAGATATTTTGAATGGTGATTTCTTTGAACAGGTTAGCTCATTCAAACTGTTCTGATTGGGACCGTATTCTATTGCTAGACCGGCTCCTGTTGTAAGGTTGAATAGTGGTCTCTTAACATTTATTTGAGTAACCGGTGTTGCCGGGAACGGATTAGCAGCTGAAACATAACCTGCATACGCAATCGGAGCACCATTTTGAGAAAAACCTGAAACATAATTTCTGAACACAGTAACCAATCCTGATGCAACAGGATATTGAGCAAGATAATTAGCTAAAAATGATGCGCTGGTATTACCGTTTGTAGTATCGGCAAAAGTGTATTTGAAATTTGAATTCGGACCTCCACAGCCTGTTACAATTTCAATAGTTACCTGATAGGATACCCAGTCAGTAGTAGGCGCAAAGGAAACTGCCCTGTCATATGTAAAAATTAATTGACTGCCCTGGGCTTTGTAACTTAATCTGTTTTTAGAACCGGTTGGAATATTGGCAAAGTTTGCATCATGCCAAATCGGTAACAGAGCATTCTTTGCTACCTGAGCTCCGTCAATATTAAAATCTGATAAGGAATAAGTTCCAAATGCTTCTGTGAATCCTATTATTCCGTTTGTTCCCGGGAATATTGAATCATAACAAACTCCATTATACTTTAAATATTTATTTGTGGGATCAATTCCGAAAGCAAGTAAAATATTACTCAAACTTTGTTTAAAATAACCGTCATCAGTATTTCCAACAAAAGTATTTCCCGGTTGTACAACTCCACTGTCTATCATTGAAATGCTGCCTGAAGTATCTTTCCAGCACCATTCCGGGAATGAAGGCTGATCAGTCGCAAGATTATTCGCATAAAAATATCCGCTGTCATTTCCGTAATTTGCATTTATTAATACAACCACAACTCTTTGAGTATCATTAGAACGATTTTCATCGTTTGATAGGTCGGTATATACTGTGACAGTATAAGCAACATTTGGAGCTAAGTTAACATTAGCAAAATTAATATTTGTAGTTGCACCCGATACAAGTGAAGGCGCTACCTGAGTATTTGAATAACCGCCCGGTGATATTGTACAGATTACATTATAACCGCTTTGTGTAGCTGATCCAAAATTTTTAATAGTTGCAGATGGTGCCTGATTTCCTGAAGCACCCCCGTTTACCGGATTTAATATTGCAGTTGTACCAACATCATTTACTAATGGAAGAATTGGATTGTATCTGTATCCGTTACCGGCACCTGGCCAAGCGGATGATAGAGTGGTTGAAGTTGAATTATTAGTAAGTGCATTATAAAAATGAGGCGCTGCTCCTACTCCGTTGTCCTTTAATCCAAGAGCTGCAGATTGAGTAATGGCACCCAATATAGGTCCATACCTCATTTCAATTTTGTTTGATGTTTTATATAGCCAGACTTGTGCGTTCCATTGCAATGTTGCACTCGTACCTCCTCCTGCAGCTCCTGAAAAATTTCTGTATTCTATTATATAAATAGTATCGGAACCTATAATTTTTTGCTCATGAACCCACATTCCCTGATTAGCGGTGTTCAGATTATTATCTCTGAACCAACCGGCTATTACATTTAATGGAGCAGCGGTTGTAGTAAATAAGTTCGGGGTAAATTGGGTAGATGTAATACTGTCCATTGCAATCCAGCCATTGGTACTTACAGTCACACGTGTATAATTGGTACCGTTGTATTGAAACGTGAAAGGAAGATTGATGAACATACTTCCGTCGTCGGCAGATCCTGACTGCACTGCAGTCACTTTTGTTGCACCTGATAATGTAAGCAGTGAATCATACACTAAACCTGTTAAAGAATCTCTTGTATAACCTGGATCAAAAGTTGCACTTGTTTCTTTATTCATAACAAATGATAGAAACAAGACAACAAAAATGGAAAATTGAACAACTTTTTTCATTTAAATTCCCTTCTTTTAAATGGTTTTAAAAATTTTTTGAGTTGGTATTCAAAATAGGTTAAAAATTTGCGTGATTGCAATTTCTTATGATATCAATAAACTTTACCTATTTTTGACATAATACAAAAATAAAACTTATCCTAACAAAATCCTAACAAATCACACAAAAATTCAAAATATTCTAAAGATAAAGTTATTAATTGTAAATAATGCTTATCTCGCCCGAATAAAATTTTTTTATAGTGTTATCTTTTAATCTTACTTTAAGTCCCCCGTCAGAATCAATATCTAATACTGTAACTGACTGCTCCTCTTCATCTTCCACTTTTTTGAAATTAATCTTTTTCCCTATGATTTTTGTGTTCATCCGCCAGTTGTTCATCAGCTCATTCCGATTTTTTATTAGATCAATATTTTCATAAAATTTTTTTATGAAACTGATTAAAATCATCTCCCTGCTGATTTCAGATTTGAGTTCATTCATTAATGATGTTGCTTTTATATTAAGCTCACACGGAAATTCATTACTATTCACATTGAGACCAATGCCGATAATAAATTTTTTATTATTGTTTCTTAAATCCTTCACATCCAATAATATTCCCGCAACTTTTTTATCATTAAATAAAATATCATTGGGCCACTTTAAAGAAATATCAGATACATTATTTACATTTAATAATTCATTCATGGAAATTAAAAGAATATATGAAGAATAAAAATTTATGAGGTGAATTTCGTCAATCCGGATGTTAATAGTTTTGATTAGTGAGAAGGTGAGATCCTTAGCCGGTAATGTTTTCCATTGACGGTTAAATCTTCCCGTCCCTTTGGTCTGATAAGACGTTATAAGAAGTGTATCACTGTTTAAACTGTTTTTCTTTGCATAGTCATTTGTTGATTCCAATTCATCAAAATAAATTATTTCCTTCAGAAATTTTTCATTGATTAATTCTGAATTTAATAATTCAATGTTCATTTTTAGTCGGAAAAATGTAAAGTGTGTAAAGTGTGTAGAGTGTGTAGAGTGTGTAGAGTGTGTAGAGTGTGTAGAGTGTGTTGAGTGAGTTGAGTGAGTTGAGTGAGTTGAGTGAGTTGAGTGTGTGGAGTGAGTTG
>CAYNTN010000246.1:0-4613 GCA_964399995.1 uncultured Ignavibacteriaceae bacterium | reverse complement strand
TGAAGGTGATATCATAGTAAAGTTCAAAACAGATGTTAATGTTAAGGACTTAATCAGAAAATATGATAATATCGACCTGAGGGTCAAGGAAGTACTGGTACCCGATATGAATATCTATCTGTTCCATTATGACGTTGCAAGGTCTCAGCCGGTTGATGCATTATTATCAGTAATGAGAAATGATAAAGTCGCAATAGCACAGTTTAATCATTTTGTGACCGAGCGTGTAATACCGAATGATACAAGATTTGCAGAACAATGGGACAAGCATAATACCGGTCAGACCGGAGGGACAGCCGATGCAGATATAGATGCACCTGAAGCATGGGAAACCACAGGCGGAGGACTTACAGTATTCGGCGACACGATTGTAGTCGCTATTGTTGACGGCGGACAGCAAACCGACCATCCTGATCTCGAGACATGGAGAAACTGGGCGGAGATTCCCGCTAATAATATTGACGATGACAACAACGGATATATAGACGATATCTACGGATGGAACGCAAATACAAATAACGGAACTATTCCTGCTAATAATCACGGTACACACTGCGCCGGAATTGCAGGCGCAAGAGGCAATAACAGTCTCGGAGTTGCAGGTGTAAATCTGAAAGTGAAAACAATGCCGGTAGTTTACGGAAGCTCTCCGACTCTTGAGCAAAGTGTTGTAAAAGCTTATGGCTATGTTTTAAAGCAAAGAAAAATATACAATCAGACAAACGGGGCTCAGGGTGCATTTGTAGTTTCAACGAACTCATCATTCGGTGTCGATAACGGTCAGCCGGCAAACTATCCTTTATGGTGCGGATTCTATGACTCTCTCGGTGCAGCCGGAATTCTAAATGCCGGCGCAGGTCCGAATAATAATGTAAACATCGACGTAGTAGGTGATATTCCGACTACATGTCCGAGTCCTTATATGATTGCAGTTACAAATACTACCAATACCGATGCAAAGAACAGCGGTGCCGGATACGGTCCGATACACATGGATCTTGGCGCTCCGGGAACCAGCATTCTTTCGACTATACCCGGAAGCTCTTACGGTTTACTTACGGGTACATCTATGGCAACTCCGCAGGTTGCAGGAGCAGTCGGATTAATGTATGCCGGAGCAGGCAGCATTTTTATAAATCTTGCACGTACAGATCCGGATTCAGCTGCATTACTTTTCAAACAGTATATACTTGCAAGTGTTGATACCATTCCTTCATTGACAGGCATTACAGTTTCAAACGGAAGACTGAATGTAAATAAATTGCTTCAGAAAGTAAAAGTAACTAACGTTCCGGTTTTATATCCGTTTGCTCTGCAGAATCCGGCGGCAGGAGTTACACTTACTTCGGTTCCATTCGGAACTACACAGTATACAATCACATGGGATACCTGTGCGACAGGAGCTACATACAGATTTGTTTTCGGAGATCCTACACCTAATCCTCGAAAGATATCAATTCCTGCCGGCTTAAATTCTCTGACAATATCCGCCGGACAGCTTGATAATATACTTGCAGGGCTAGGAGTGATTCCCGGTCAGTCTTTGGTCGGACAATGGGATGTCTGGGCTTACAGAATGCTTCCGGTCAATGATTCTTTGAAAGCAAACAACGGACCGAGAGCAATTACTTTAAAAAGAAATCTTCCGGCGCTATCTAATTTTAATTTAATTTCTCCTCCGAGTGGAACAACAATCACAACTTCGGCTTTCAATACTTCACTCATTAATATAAACTGGTCACGATCAGGAGAAGGTACTCAATATAAGTGGAAGTTTGGAAGTCCTAGTTTATCAAACATCAGAGTTGCAATGCCTGCAAATACCTCAGGATATGATTCTATGCTGACAATGGTCAACGCCAGTCTTGACTTTATCCTGCAGGGAATAGGTTTAAATGCAGGTGATTCACTTGTCGGAGAATATGCCGTCTGGGCTTATAATGGTATCGACTCATTAAAGTCAACTCAAACATATACAATGACTCTGAAGAGACAGGCAAAAGGTAATGTCATAGTCTTGTATGACTCTACTTCGGCAGGCTGCAGGATTGCCAAAGACTCTGTTGTAAATAATCTGAACAGCATGACCGAAACATATGATCTTTTCAACAGGAGAAGTCAAACAACAGGTACTACTTCAATTTCCTTCAGAGGGTATAAAAAAGTAATTTTGCTCGGGGAAGGAACATCAGTTGTATCTAATGTCGTAAAGGATTCAATTAAAGCTTATTTGAATTCCGGCGGAACAACAACAGAGACAAAATCAAAATTAATTATACTTGCAGAGGACATCGGATATCAGCTTGACAGGTCAGGTTCGACTTATCTTGATACAACATTCTTCAGAACAGTCTTAGGTTGTCAATACATTGCAGACAGACCGGGAACATCAGGGAACAGGGGTTTGATCGGTGTCACAACAAATCCAAACATGGCAGACAGCACTGTCGGAACATTCCCGGATGTATTAAAGAAATCGTCATCAGCGCCTGCAGGTCAGTTGTACAGTCTTTATAAATTCAGATTATTCCCTGACTCACTCAATGGCATCGGAAGGATAGGAACAAATTATAATATTTCAACAATGGGTGTAGATGTAGAATCACTGAGACCTGCATTTGATTCACCTCCCGGTTCACCGGTAAAGAGATTATTAAAAGGCGCAATGGATTTTGTTGACGGAATAATGACTTCCGTTTCGCCGACAAATTCAGGTATGATTCCGCAGACATATTCATTATCACAAAATTATCCGAATCCATTCAATCCCGTGACGAAAATCAATTTCTCAATTCCCAAACAGGGACTGGTGACATTGAAAGTTTATGATGTGCTTGGTAAAGAAGTAATGACGCTTGTAAATGAAACTAAAGAAATAGGAAACTATGTAGCAGAGTTCAACGGCGGAAACTTAGCAAGCGGTGCATATTTCTACAGGATTGAAGCCGGTGAGTTTAAGGATATTAAGAGAATGATTCTGATCAAGTAAGTAGTGTTTATAAAGTATTAAGCATTCGGTTTTCGGGGAATGATTGATTTCATTCCCCGATTTTTTTTTGCGTGACTATAGACTTATTAAGAAATCTTACTGCCATTGTTTTCAAATTAATCTCTTCCAATTTGCTATTCAAAGAGGAGGGATTGGATTACTTAGGCAAGAGAAACCGGGAAACAACAAAATATTTTCGAAATATGACATTCGTCATTACGTATTATAAAGCTTTTCTGTAATTTAACATTATAAAAAGAAGGAGGTAAAATTTTGAAAAATGCTCTCATGTATATTGTGAAAACAGCTTTATCGGGTTTTATGATAATTGTTCCTCTCTATCTTGCAATCCTGTTGATTCTAAAAGCAATGAAATCTGTCGGGGAACTTGTAGTGCCATTTACTAAACTCCTGCCTGATTGGATTCCCGCTGATCAGTTTTTGTCGCTACTGTTGGTGTTTATTATCTGTTTCATAATAGGCATGATTGTTCGCACAAGAATGGGTAAGAGAGTTCGTGAAAAAGTCGAGAAAGGTTTCTTTGAAAGGATTCCGGGATATGCACTGTTTAGGAGCCTTACGCAGCAGTTGGCCGGGGAAAATCGTGAGAATGTCTGGAAACCGGTCCTCGCAGAGATTGAGGAAGCTCTCGTGCCGGCTTTTATCATTGAGGAGTTTGAAGACGGACGCTACACTGTTTTTGTACCTTCAATTCCTACTCCGCTTGCAGGAGCTATCTATATACTTGAAAGTAATCGGGTGCATATGTTAGATGTAGCGTTTACTGATGCTTTGAAAGTTGTTTCACGGTGGGGTTCAGGTGCTAAGGATCTTGTAGCTGCAATGGAAAAAAATAACTCTAACGGAAAGTGAGCCTCCTTGTTAATTTACCGAAGGCAGAAAAAACCAATTTTGGGAAATACATGAAAGAAGAGAGGGTTTGATAGTTTTAATGAGGAAATAATTTAACTTTAATTCCGAATGCTTTTTAATCCAAGGTTAATAATATATTATCTTACTGCCTTAATATTCCTTGCAATAGGATTGGGCGTCAATTTACAGTTTGTCAGGATTGCCTACTCTTCCATTTGAATTTTATTCAAATAAATCCTAAATTATCAGCAGAAGATTTCTCTAAAGAAATAAGCATTGATAAGATTAACTACATAAGCTTTAATAGTGGCAATAGTGGAATAGTTATTGGAGCTGGGTTGGGTTTTTTGGGAGGTTTGATTTTTGGAGTAGTTCTTGTTTCGAGCTTGAATGAAGGAAGCGAGAACACCTGGGAAGTTGCAGGTCTCGCTGGAGGCTATGGCATTGTTTCGGCAATACCTGGAGGTATCATCGGGGGAATAATCGGGGCATTTAATCAATCAAAAGTTTCTTTGACGTTGAGCACAGTTAAAGGTGATAAGAAAGAGAAACTCATGAAATTTTTGAAACGAAATAACAAGTAACGATTTGGTCCTCAAAAAATACTTAACGATTCAAAAAACAAACTTTACAAACTTTACAAACTTTACAAACTTTACAAACTTTACGAACTTTACGAACTTTACGAACTTTACGAACTTTACAAACTTTACGAACTTTACGAACTTTACAAACTTTACAAACTTTACAA
>CAYNTN010000245.1:0-4619 GCA_964399995.1 uncultured Ignavibacteriaceae bacterium | reverse complement strand
CGTTAATCGTTAATCGTTAATCGTTAATCGTTAATCGTTAATCGTTAATCGTGAAATCGTGGAATCGTGAATCGTGAATCGTGAATACTCATTGAGAATATTAAGAAAAATCTAAAATCTAAAATCAATAAATTCCAAATTCGAAATCCCAAATTGAGAAAATCCCAAATTCCAAATCATGAAATCCCAAATCAAAAATATCCTTCACGTTTCCTGTCTTCCATCGCGGAGTCTGATCTTTTATCATCTTCACGTGTTCCTCTTTCGGTTTGCCTTGAAGCGGCAACTTCAAGAATAATATCTTCAACAGTTGTTGCTTTTGATAAAACAGCACCGGTACATGTCATATCTCCAATTGTTCTGAATCTAACCTGCAGCTTTTCCGGAATTTCCGATTCGCGAAGGTTTAGATATTCAGAGTGTGCAAGTATTGTCCCGTTTCTTCTGATGCATAACCTTTCATGAGTAAAATACAGGTTCGGTAAATTTATTTTTTCCATGTGCATGTACTGCCATACATCCATTTCTGTCCAGTTGCTGATTGGAAAAACCCTGAAATGCTCTCCGGGATTCTTTTTCCCGTTAAGTAAATTCCATAGTTCCGGTCTTTGATTTTTTGGATCCCACTGGCCAAATTCATCTCTGTGTGAAAAAAATCTTTCTTTAGCTCTTGCTTTTTCCTCATCCCTTCTGGCACCGCCCATCGCAGCATCAATTTTATGCTCTTCGAGTGTATCGAGCAGCGTTACAGTTTGCAGTACATTCCGGCTGGCATTAAATCCGGATTCTTCCTTAACTCTTCCTTTATCTATCGATTCCTGAACATATCCTATAATCAATTTAATGCCAAGACTTTCTATTAAATCATCTCTGTAAACTAAAGTGTCGGGGAAGTTATGTCCGGTATCAATGTGTATCAAAGGAAAAGGTATTTTTGCAGGGTAAAAAGCTTTACGGGCAAGGTGAGTTAAAACAATGGAATCTTTGCCCCCCGAAAAAAGCAGAGCAGGTCTCTCGAACTGTGCAGCAACTTCCCTGATAATAAAAATTGATTCGGATTCTAACTCTTTTACATAATTTAAATTATATTTTTCCATTTACTGATTAAAATCTTAATTTGGATTCAATAAAAGTGTATAGCTTGTTGACTGAATTCTCCATTGTAAGTTCAGAAGTGTCTATTATTATTTCAGGGTTATCAGGCTCTTCATAAGGTGAATTTATTCCTGTGAAATTTTTAATCTCTCCCGCACGGGCTTTTGAATAAAGACCTTTTACATCACGCTGTTCACAAACATCTAAAGGACATCTGACATACACTTCAATAAATTCATTTTCACCAAGCAAATTTCTTACAGTATCCCTGTCGTTTCTGAATGGAGAAATAAATGCAGTTAAAACAATCACTCCCGCATCAACTATTAATTTTGCTACTTCACCGATTCTCCTTATGTTTTCATTCCTTCCTGCTTCATCAAATCCAAGGTCTTTGTTCAATCCTGTTCTGATATTATCTCCGTCAAGTAAATATGTCAAAATTCCGTTTTCAAACAACTTTTTCTCCAGATTACCGGCTAATGTTGATTTTCCTGAACCGGATAAGCCTGTAAACCAGATAACAAAAGATTTGTTATTTAATAACCTGTTTCTGTCCTTTTTTGTAATTGAATGCTCGTGAGGAATGATGTATGTATCGGTCATTAAATGTAAACATAATTCTAAAGCTTTAACTTTAAAATTACAAAGTCATTTTATAAATTTTTACAAAGATAGCTGTATTAATTTTTTTATACAATGAAAGTATTGTGATACAAATCATTAATTCGGTACTTTGGATTTCTATTCTATTCATATTGAACCCCTTCGGGTTCGTTTTCTTGTATGATTTGGATTTCTATTCGTATTCAACCACTTCGAGGTTGATTTTCTAATTTGGATTTCTGAGCAATGGAGAAGCATCTTATATACCCCGTAGGGGTTAAATATGAATTTGGATATCTATTCTTAAAGCGATTGGATGGATGTGAAGATCAGAATAATTCAGACTAATTCAGATTAATTCAGACTAATCAGACTAATTAAGAATTAAGTTGTGAATTGAAGATTGTTTTAGATTTGAACATATTTCACACCTCAACATATGATCGCAGAGAAATTATATTTCATTTCACCAGGCACATTTAACAATTTTACATATTCAAAGAGACTCCACTTCGAATTATTTAAAAAGAATGATTACGATGTTGAGTTATTTGGAAAGTCAATGGATCCTGATTACTGTGATTTAAAAATTTACCAGGATCTGCTGACTTTTTCATTTATTGATCAGAATGTAAAGCCAGGGGCGAAGATACTTGAAATCGGAGGCGGAGATTCAAGAATTTTAAAACACTATAGAAATGAATATGAATGCTGGAATCTTGATAAACTGGAAGGAATCGGTAACGGACCTACGCAAATTGATTCTACAGGTATAAAGCTGATTCAAGACTATATTGGAAATTTCAATGAGGAATTGCCGGATAATTATTTTGATTTAATTTTTTCGATTTCAACTCTAGAGCATATAGCTTTAGATGATTTCTCATTTTATGAAAACATTTTAAAAGATATTAACCGGCTGTTAGTCCCTGGAGGTTATTCTTTACATACACTAGATCATTGCACGGATTTATTGCTCGGAATTGAAAAGGAAGTCTGGACTAATCCCATCATACCTTTTTTCTTTGAGAATCAGAAAATGATTAATGAGTTTGTCCCTTTAGTCGATGCTGAAGAAGATCCTGAATTATTTTATATGTCAGAAAAATATTATAATGATACATGGAAATATACGACCGGAAAAACATTTGCAGAATTCGGAAAGCCTTTCTCATATAATTTTTTATGGAAGAAAGTGTAATTTACCAATAAGGCACGAAGAACACTAAGAAAATGTCAGATTTAATTATTTCTGTTTTCTCACATCCTCAGATTGGCATGAAATGCTTTCAAAAAATCAAAATCTTTGTGCACTTAGTGCCTTTGTGGTAAAAATTATAAAACGATTTTTAAAATTAAAAAATAAATAATGTTTGAATTAGGTACAACTGATCACTGGTGGGAAGTCGCAAAAAGGTATCCCATTTTGTCAAACCATCCCAATACACTCAAGCCTCTGGGATATGCGCACATAGTAACACTATTGGAGACTTTTAAACCTAAAAGAGTTCTTGAAGTCGGACACGGAGCAGGGACTTACATCTTCCAGATGTACAAGGATAACAATGAAATTGAATTTTGGGGATTAGATGATGAAGTAAAAGACAGTTCAGTTTCGGCAGAAGATCTTCAGAATGTAAGAATTTGGAATCCGCATGTTAAATTTGTTTCAGGATTGCTTGGGGCATATTCAAAGGAACTGCCCGAGAACTACTTTGATCTTGTCTATTCAGTTTCTGTGATCGAGCACATTCCGCATGAGTACTTGAAATCGGTATTTGAAGAAACTTATAAACTCCTGAAACCCGGAGGAATAGTTTCGCACACTTATGACATTTATTATGGTCAGAACACAAAGGCAGTTTTTGATGCTTACGAAAATGCAAATTTCAAATGGCTTAAGCCGAAGAATACGATGAATGTATTCTGGGAGAAATGGCTGGATAAATTAGATTATGAATCCCTGGAAAATTTATTTGAAAAAATCATGTTTGAAAATCCGATTTTTGTTGCAGAGCAGTATATGTGGCAGCAGGAGAGGGACAGGAGACTAGCTCCGATGAATTATATGACATTGCTTACTGTAGGTGAGAAGCCATCGGATCAAAATGTAACCGTTTCAGTTCCTGAAACAATTAAAGACATCACTCCGGATAAATTTGATTATTTTACATATTCAAAGAATAAGCATTTTGATTTGTTCTCAAAATCCGGAATTGACATTGAGCTGTTTAACATGAAGTTTGATCCTAATTATTGTGATACCAAGACATATCAGAACATGCTTATATATTCTTTCATCAAGAATAACATTCCTGCGGGTTCGAAGATTCTTGAAATCGGCGGCTTTGGCCAATCAAGACTCCTGAAGCAGCTTAAAAATGAATATGAAGTCTGGAACATCGATAGTCTTGATAAAGATCAGCTTGCCAAAGCCGATATATCAGGAATACATTTTATAAATGACAGAATAGGCAGTTTCAATAAGGAATTACCTGATGATTATTTTGATTTTGTATATTCAATATCTGAATTCAAGTTTGATGAGTTTAATGATAAAGCAAAGTATGAAATGATTCTGAATGATGTAAACAGAGTATTGAAATTAGGAGGTTATTCACTTAACTGTGTAATAACCATGCTAAAAGGTCCTTCAGTATTTCTTCCTCAGATTGTTTCTTATATTTTTGATAAGCAAAAAACTCTGAATGAATTCGTTCCTCTGATGAAAGCATCACTTGATCCGGATTTGTTTTTCATTTCTGAAAAGTATTATTCCGATAAATGGCAGGCTTTCACCGGCAGGGAATACAGGAAATTCGGAAAGCCGATATCTTATAATCTGCTGTGGGAAAAGGTGTCTTGAGATATGAGATATGAGATATGAGATATGAGATATGAGATATGAGATATGAGAT
>CAYNTN010000244.1:0-4631 GCA_964399995.1 uncultured Ignavibacteriaceae bacterium | reverse complement strand
AACTTTCAACTTTTAACTTTCAACTTTTAACTTTCAACTTTTAACTTTCAACTTTCAACTTTCAACTTTCAACTTTTAACTAAAATTAAAAAGACTGAAGGAAATATTCCTTCAGTCTTTTTAAATAAATCAAATCTATTACTAATTACGGATTTCCTACATTAGAACCTTCTGAGTTTTGATTTCTAAACTGAGGTTTCAATTCTGATCTCTTATCATAATCTTTCGGAGGTTCAGAAATCCAGTTTGGAGTTACTTTCTCCTGTAAAATGTTTTTCTGTTCCTCAAGCAGTCTCTTGGTAGTTTCATATTTCATTCTCTGTTCATCATTTTCAAATGTTACGTTCTCATCATTGGTTTCAACGATAGACGGAGCCGGAGCCGGTGCAGCCCCCGGAGGTCTTATAACTGAAACAAATCCGACATTATTATTATATGTAATGATAAGGTCATTCAGATCTGTAATGTTATCACCTGTAACGTCAGTTCTCTTATAGCCCGTTACAAAAGCTAATGCATCATTATAGACGGCAGTAACATCAGTCAGATCTATGAAACCGTTCTGATCAATGTCTCCGCTGTACATCCCGCGGTAGAATGGAACTGTACTTACGACAGCCTGATTATTTGCAAACGCCTGGCCGTCAGGTTGAATGAAATTCCAATGCGATGTGAGACCTCTTGTGTATGCCGTTCCAATTGCCTGCCATGTTTCAATTGAATTTCTGTGTTTTACTACTCTGTAATAATTCCCGGTAAGTGCCCGGTTAAATAGTAGACCATTCGAGACAGCATTGCTACCCATAGTTGCTATCGCGGAATCAACCTTTACATTTGGAAAATCACTCCTGTGTAAATACACTCTTATTGTATCCAGTAATCTCCAGTAAGGATTTGTAGGAATAAACATTCCTTCAGAAGCTAATCCTACTGTGTTTGCAACCCCGTTACCCGTTACCAAACAAATATTATCAAGCCAGATATCATTTCCAAATCCGCTTATGGCTCGTAATTTAATTTTATTTGTACCTACCGGTAAAGAATAAATTCTTGGCTGCCATTGACCGCCTGTTGGAGTAAGTTGTCCTCCCGGAGGAACAGTATTCATGTTGCCGTTTGCACCTCCATAGAGTCTTGTCAGAACTGTGTAGGAAGTTCCGCTGTTTGCAGAAGTTTCGATTATAAGAGAATCAACGTTAGACGGACCTCCGCTCCAGGATGCATATGCTACATCAAAGGTTAAATAAGTGTTTGCTGGAGCTGCATTAAACTGGTATGAATACAGTGACTGAATCGTGCCTGACGATGCGCTCCAGGAATTAAACCTTACCGAGCCCGAACCTATATTATAAGCACTCGGTGTCAGTCTGCTCCAGTAATTTGTCCCTGAAAATTCTTCATAAAAATTTCCGCCAAAAACAGGAAGTGTACTGCTTCCTGCATTCTTTGTGCATGAAAAATCTTCGCACGGCTGAGCTATTGAAATGTCAACCAGTGCAGCATAAGCCTGATATCTTCCGCCGGTTGATGGATTTTGTTCGCACCAGTATGGGATGATCTTTCCGGCACCGCCTGAAGTTATTCCTATGTAATCACCCTGATAACCCGTAGCAGTTCCTGAAATCGGAACAGGTTTGAATTTATGATCGGAAATTAATACATCCGTAAATGTAAGTCCTCCGTCAGTTGATCTTGAAAGATATATCTGAGCAGAGTCGTTTGTCGGAACGTTTCGAGTGCTGTAATAACATACATTAATAGCACCTGTTTCATCTACATTCACAGCAGGAAAATATTCGTATGAACCAGCAGCATTTTGATTCACTCTGACTCTTGTCCATGTACCGCCGCCGTCAGGTGTTTTCATCAACACAATGTCAGCATTATCCAATGCGGGAGCAAAATTCTTTTCCGCCATTACAACATACTCATCATCGGCAGACGAACGACAGGTTTTATCACCGTCAATTCTGGGAAATCCGTTAGCTCTGATTGCCACATTCGAGGGTGTTAATAAATCTGATGTCCTTATACCATTTACATTAACCTTGTGATTTGATGTGTCACTCCATGAGGTTCCTCCCGTTCCGGATTCGCCCCATCCTAAAGAATCCTCTGTTGAGTTTTGTCCGTTAGATATGCAGTTTGCCCATACAACGCGTACCCAGCCATATATATCCACCGTTACATCACAACCCTGAAGATGATGACCGGGAGATGGGACAGGACTTACTGGTTGTACAGCGGACCACGTAACACCTCCGTCAGAAGTCCATGTTGCATATATTCTGCCATAATTAGGACCAGGGGCAAATTCCGTGTAAACAGTATAGCATCTTCCGTAGTAAGCGCTTGTTGGTGTACCATCAGTGCAGGATAAGTTTTTATCTGTGGATGTAGTTGCACCTGGAAACGTTACTGTTCCTGACCATGTAGAGCCATTGTTGACTGAATAAGCAGCTCCCATTGAGCCGGTACTTGTAATGTAAGAAATCAGGAGCCTTCCGGTATACATCACCATAGGACCGGGATCGCCGAAATTAAAATTCGTTGTGTCATCCCCAAAAAACGAAACCCCTCCGTTTGTGGTAACATAATGTGATGTACTGAATGTAGTAGTACCGCCTACATTAAATGTATTAGCCGATGCAAACATTATGTTAGGATTTATCGGATGGCGCGTTATCGGTGTTTCGCTTTGTGTGCGGGAAGCAGTCGGATGAACCCTGAAATTTGGTCCTACTGCAAATACTCCCTGAGGTGTAGAAATGTATCTTGGTTCAGTTGAAAAACTACTTCCATCACCCTGAGGCAGCTCTATATAGCTTCCTTCAGGATTGATGTCGATACGAGTCGTTGGATGCTGACTCCATTTGGGACTGTCATCATTATTTGAGAATCCTGTATAAAGAATCCATAAAAAGCAAATGAATGACGTCAGAAGAAATAACTTTGTCTTCATTGCAAATCTCCCTTCGCGTTATTTGTTTTTGAGTTAATACATTATTACTTAAAGCATTTAAATATTCAAGTCTAAATATTAGTTTAAATTGTATACATTATAAACAGATTTTCACAGCTGCTTAAAAACGGGAACTATGACTTGAGTTTCTCCAATTATTGTATGCATTAGGTGGTTCAAATTTTGGTATTTCTCGGAAAAGTCAAAGAATTTTATTATGAATTTAAACTTGTCTGTTCAGAAAATATATTAGGAGTATTCTAAATGATAATATTAAAATTTAGTTATGATCTTACTTAAATGATCCTCATATACAAATATTTAATTTTTACTGTATCCGTTCTCTTTTCCCTGTTTGAAAATTCTTTGTCGCAAAATTACTGGTCGGTGATCTCAAGCCCGGTATCAAAGCCGCTTACAAATTGTTGTTTCATTAATTCAAATACAGGATGGATCTCAGGTGATTCGGGAACAATAATCAGTACCACCAGCGGTGGGAATAACTGGACTGTTCAAAACAGCGGAACATTCAACAACATAGAAGATATTTTTTTCCTGAATGAAAGATTGGGATGGGCTGTAGCTTATGAAATATTCCCTGATACAAATTCATTTCCGGGCACACGCATACTTCAAACAACAAACGGCGGAGATATTTGGACTAATTTTATGTATCCCGATACTAACATGTTTTTCAAAACAGTCTGCTACATTGATTCGCTTAGAGGTTTTCTAGGAGGTATAGGAGCAACTATTCTGCTTACCACAAACGGCGGAAATTCATGGTCGGATACTGACACCGATACTACTTTGATTTTCGTACTGCCCGTTTTTAAAATCAGATTCTTTGACTTTAATCTTGGCTATGCATGCGGAGGATTCAGGGATATTGCAGGTCTCACATGGGTAACTACAAACGGCGGACTTAACTGGAAAGGAACTACACTTGCGCCCGAGCCTTTTTTTGATATTGCAATTATGAACTCTCAAAAAACAATCTGTGCCGGTGGTGATCTTGAATATGGGTCCAGTATTGCAAGAACGGTGAATCAGGGTGTTAACTGGTTTTATGATACACTCGGAGTATTCGGACTTGCAACGGGAATTTCAAACAGAACTCAGTCAGAAATCTGGATGGTTTCGGGCAATGCAGAAAAATTTTTATACTCTCTCGACTCCGGATACGTCTGGACTGCCATTGAGACGCCGTATGATCTCGCGATTTTTGACGTAGAGTTCACCGATACCACATACGGCTATGCCTGCGGAGAAAACGGAAGCATACTTAAATATGACAGATCGATGTCGTTTGCTTCCAATAACAATTCCGGAACATCCGAACCGGATTTTATTCTTAATCAGAATTATCCGAACCCGTTCAACCCAAGTACAATTATAAGTTACGAATTACGAGTTACGAATTACGTATCACTCAGAATCTTCGATATTAGCGGGAAAAATATTGCAACCCTGGTTAATGAAAAACAAAATGCCGGTAATCATGAAATTGAATTTAATGCGGGTAATTTGCCGAGCGGGATTTATTTTTACAAACTGACATCGGGTAAATATTCCGTGTCAAGGAAAATGGTTTTGACGAAATGACTGAAAAAAACCACTCAACCACTCAACCACTCAACCACTCAACCACTCAACTATTTAACTTTTT
>CAYNTN010000243.1:0-4693 GCA_964399995.1 uncultured Ignavibacteriaceae bacterium | reverse complement strand
ACGATTAACGATTAACGATTAACGATTAACGATTAACGATTAACGATTAACGATTCCACGATTCCACGATTAACGATTAACGAATGCTACCAATTAACGAATTAACCAATTAACCAATTAACCAATTAACCAATTAACCAATTGTTAGAATACAAATCAAACGAACTGTTAAGATTTACGACTGCCGGAAGTGTTGATGACGGGAAAAGTACTTTAATCGGGAGATTACTGTATGATTCAAAGGCAATATTTGAAGACCAGCTTGAGGCGGTTCAGAAAACCAGTGATTTCAGAGGTTTGGATTATCTGGATTTGTCTTTATTTACAGACGGGCTGAGAGCCGAGCGTGAACAGAGCATAACTATTGATGTTGCATACAGATATTTTGCGACACCGAAAAGAAAATTCATTATTGCTGACACTCCCGGTCACATACAATACACAAGAAATATGGTTACCGGTGCCTCTACCGCAAATCTTGCAATTGTTCTTGTAGATGCAAGGAACGGTGTTGTGGAGCAAACCTGCAGGCATTCGCTTATAGCTTCGCTCCTCAAAATTAATCACATTGTGCTGTGTATAAATAAAATGGATCTTGTTGATTATAGTCAGGAAATATATGATAAAATTGTTAATGACTACAGAACATTCGCATCAAAGCTTGAAGTTAAAGACATCCATTTCATTCCAATAAGCGCATTAGCAGGTGATAATGTAGTTGAAAGATCTGTTAATATGAACTGGTATGAGGGACCAACATTGCTTTATCTTCTGGAAAATGTTCACATAGGCAGTGATAATAACCATATTGACTGCCGTTTTCCGGTTCAGTATGTAATCAGACCTCAGTCTGACGAGTTCCATGATTACAGAGGATATGCCGGCAGAATAGCAAGCGGAGTTTTCAAGCCCGGAGATGAAGTTTCGGTATTGCCTTCGGGATTCAAATCCAAAATAAAATCAATTGATACTTTTGACGGAAGCGTAGACGAGGCATTTGCCCCGATGTCTGTTACAATTACTCTCGAAGATGATATTGACATAAGCCGGGGCGACATGATTGTAAGGGAAAATAATCAGCCGAAAACAGGTCAGGATATAGAAGCAATAATATGCTGGTTAAATACTAATTCGATGAATCCAAATGCAAAATATTTATTAATGCACACGACCAAAGATGTCAAGGCAATCATCAAAGAAATAAATTATAAAATAGACATAAACACTTTGCACAGGATTGAAGATGACAAGAATATAAAAATGAATGACATAGCAAGAATACGACTAAGAACAACGATGCCCTTGTTTTATGACAGTTACGGGAAAAACAGGAATACGGGAAGCCTTATATTGATTGATGAAGGAACGAAAGAGACTGTAGCAGCAGGAATGATTATATGAAAATGTCCTGAAATCAGATTTTTAGTTGCAGAGATTTTCCTAAACTACTTTCAACAAATAGCCATTTTCTTCCGAGCCGAATTTCTCTTCGATCTCCTGAATGTTCGGAATTTTCAAATAGGTGTTAATACTGTTCAACCTTAAGTTTTCACCTAAATAAGTTTTTATTTCTTCCATTTCTTTATCGCTGAATTCCGCAGACTGATTCAGAAACCTGAATAGCTCGAGGCACTTTTCAATTTTATTTTCCATGGTTACATCGTCTTCAAAAAGATCTTCATAATCAATCTCATAAAACTTTATTCCTTTATCTATTAGTTCATTCCTGTACTTTTCCCTGTATGATTTCTCCATTTTAATAAACCATTCTATTATCCGCAGTTCAATGGGCTCGTATTCATAATTCTCAACGAACATCTTATCCTGACCCTTTTTCCATTTACTCACTTCCCACACTTTAGTCTGATCACTAATAAAACCGGAAATAATTCTTTTGAGTATATTCTTTCTGTTAAGAAAAATAACGTAATCAAACAGACTGAGCATTTCCTGATTTAACGAGACATTTTGCTGAAACGGAAATCCGGAAGGCTGCCATACATGTTTTAAACCATTGTAACCGTACTCATTAACAAGAATTTCCAGTTCTTCTTTTAAATCCTCAATCCCGGTAATTGGTTTTTGTCCCAGTTTACTGAATTCTTTATTTATGGTAAAAAATACATTGTGTTTGTTGAAAGGCTCACTGAAAAGTTTTATTGATTTATTGACATTCATTATATTCATTAAAGATGTGCTGCCGGTTCTTGCTAAAGCAAATATCAGGTATTTTTCCATTTAATATTTTTCATTTGTAATTAATTTCTTAAAAATAGTTTAAATTTACAGAAATAAATATTCATCTTTCATTTCCAATGACTTTTACTTTAGAAACTAAAGCGTCTGAATTGATTCTAATAAAATCGTAATATCCACTGTCACCCGAAGGTACGAATCTTACAAATATAATTTTATCAATTTTCCCGTTTTCCGTAGCTATTGTAAGAGTATTTGAAAAACCTGTGTCGTCCAGTAAGCTCATTTCAAATCCTTCAGGAGCTTCAAGCATTAAACTGCTGCTTAGATTGTTAGCTTTAATGTTAAACCACTCAGGAATAAATTTACTTGTTTCACCGATGTTTCCAAAATTAATGCTTCCGCCGGCAATATTTATCTCGGGCATATTACTTATGTCAGAATCCGCAAAAAGAATCTGAGATGTCCATGGCTGCAAAACAACTGAGCCGTAAACCGAATTCAGATTTATATCCTTATACAAAATGCCGGAATTCAAAAGTAAAGTTAAACTGTCATCCGACATATTTAAAAAAATCTTTGAATATTTTATTTCGTTTCCACTCAGGATCACTGAATTTAAGTCTCCATTTATGCCCGTAATTTTCTGCCATTGAGGGAAATTATATTCTGTAATATTGTTCCCGATTTCATATTGAAACAATCCGTCTTTGGAATAGTTGACATAATAATTTTTTTCAAATCTCCCCGGAAAAAAATGTGTTGTCCTTGATTTTAATCTGACTGCCACCTGATTCTGAGCAAGTCCAAGGAAAATATTATCTGTTACAATATTACCTGTCATTGGATATTCTTCCTGAAAAAATCTTATCCCTACAGTGTTGCCGTAACTTATGTTGCCTTCAAAGAGATTGTTCCTGCCTCCGTTATAAAGGTTTATTCCCGCAAGCTCACAATTCAAAATTGTATTATTCAGTATACTCATGTTATTGCAGTATTCATCCAGATAGATTCCCGAAGCTGAAATTTTATTATTGCGTTTTAATGTACCATCTAAATTTCCGTAAACATTGAAAATGAAATTGTTTCTCCATGTTGAATTCTTTGTGTTCTGTCCGTAGCTTTTTATAGCAGCTCCGTCGTTCACATACAGCATTGAATTTGAAATGACATTTTTTTCAATGACGTTTCCGGTTCCGAGACAATCAATACCGTCGTGACCTACGTTTTCGATATTATTATTGAATATGTGAGTTGAATCGGACCGTAATACCACAATTGCAGTCATTGGTACAGCATCACCTGTTGTTCCGTAACCGGGAATCATTCCAATATTTCTGAGTATGTTATTGGAAATGATGTTTTCTCTGCATGTTAATAAATATATTCCTTTTCCGTTTATGTTATAGAACCTGCAATTATCTATTTCAATATTATTGGATTTTCCTGTGACTCCGACTCCGCATTGAAACTGGCTTGTGAATGTACAGTTCTCGACCTTAATCCCGGAATTGATGCCTGTAAAATAAATACCTGTACTGTATTGATGTCTAATGTTCAGATTTTGAATAATTATATTATTTAAGTTCTTTGTCGAATAGAAACCAAAATTAAATATGCTGCCTTCTACAAATGAAGTTCCCAAATTTATATTTTCAGAGGGATAAAAATAAACACTGCCGCCAATTTTTTTATTTCCCAGAAAGAACCATTCACTTTCAGTATCAAGAACTTTTAAATTATTGTCCAGATAATATCCCCACCCCGGCTGGACAGGATAAGCCGTAGGAGTTGAGAATAAAATTGATCCATTGCTAAAATCTTTAACCGATGAATACTCATAAGCCCAGTTAACTGTTCTTATTCTTGCAACAGAACCAGTCCAGTATCCGGCTGACTGGTTTAACTCCTTATCTGTGAATCCCTTTTTGGGATCCGGAAATGGCTGGTCTATAGTCAGAAAACCGGAATTAGGGTACCTCGCAAGAATCATCTGCTCTCCGTTTAAAAAGAGATTTTTTACATTGGCTGTAACTTCAGCTTTGTAAATACCATTTTTATATGGAGTCCAGTTTTGAATAAGAATTGATCCGCTGATCACAGGATTTTTGCCTTCCCCGAATGCCCCGAATATGAGAGGATTTGATGCATCGCCGCTGGCGCTCAAATTTATCTGACCTAAAAAGTATCCGCCTCTTTCAAAAAGAACAGCATCTCCCGGTTTTAGAATTTTCATCTCGGTATTTAGTTTTGCTATAGTCTTCCAGGGAAATACAGGAGACAAACCATTGTTGTTATCATTGCCTGAATTTGAAATATAGTATGTAGTTGCAGATGAGGAGTCTATAAGGATTAATGTAAACAGGAAGCACAGACATAGTTTTATTTTGATCAATATTTTTCAGTAAGATTAAATTTCCAATAAGATATAATTAATTTATAAATTAAAAAATTTCAATTTAATAGATTCATAAGATTTATAAGATTCATAAGATTC
>CAYNTN010000242.1:0-4747 GCA_964399995.1 uncultured Ignavibacteriaceae bacterium | reverse complement strand
TTAATTCTTAATTCTTAATTCTTAATTCTTAATTCTTAATTCTTAATTCTTAATTTCTCTAAATCAGCTTTTCTTATAATTCCTGTATTTTCTTCCTCCGCCGAAATATACTAGTACTGCAACCACCAAATGTATCCAGAACCAAGGGGAATCTGTACCTAAATTTTGCGCAATATAGATCAATATCAGTGCTCTCGGTATAAATATTGTAAGTATAATATCCCCAATAAACGGGACTGTATTCAAAGGAATTTGATTCAGAAAAAAATAAATTATAAGAATCGTTCTTGGAAGAAAAAGACTTAAAACTAAAAATATTGTATCCATTTTTTAAAAAATAAATGAATGAAAAGTCCATATTTTTACAACAACCTTATCAACTTTTAACTTTCAACTTTCAACTTTTAACTTTTAACTTCACGCTATCTTCTTCAGCAGATCCACTACCCTGCAACTGTATCCCCATTCATTATCATACCATCCTATTACCTTAACAAGATTTCCCATTGCCATTGTCGAAAGCGAATCAAAAATACAGGAGCTGGAATTTCCTATTATGTCGCTAGATACTATGGGGTCAACAGTGTATTCGAGAATTCCTTTCATTGTAGTTTCGGAAGCTTTTTTCATTGCAGCATTTATTTCATCTTTATTTGTTTCTTTTTCCAAAACACAAACAAAATCAGTAAGCGAACCGTCCGGAGTAGGCACTCTCAATGCGAATCCGTCAAGCTTTCCTTTTAAATGAGGCATAACTTCACCGACTGCTTTTGCCGCACCTGTAGATGTAGGAATAATGTTCATTGCACCTGCTCTTGCTCTGCGGAGATCTTTATGCGGCTGATCTAATAAACCCTGATCATTCGTGTAAGAATGGATGGTTGTCATAAATCCTTTTACAACTTTAAAATTGTCATCCAGTACCTTTACCATAGGAGCGAGACAGTTCGTAGTACAGGATGCATTCGAAACTATTTTCATATCAGGTTTCAAAACAGAATCATTTACACCGAGTACAACAGTTGCATCAAGCTTATCTTTTGCCGGGGCTGTAAGTATTACTTTCTTTGCGCCACCGTCGAGATGTAGTTTAAGCTTATCCATTGAAGTGAAAACGCCTGTTGATTCAATTACAACATCTGTTCCGAGATCGCCCCAGCCGAGTTTGGTCGGATCTTTCTCAGCTGTAATTTTTATTTCATCACCGTTAATGTTTATTCCATTATCACTCAGTTTCACATCACCGTTAAATTTTCCGTGTATGGAATCATATTTTAAAAGATGAGCAAGTGTTTTGTTATCTGTCAGATCATTAATACCAACAATATCAAACCCTCCCAAGTCCAGCATTCTTCTCAAAACCAATCTGCCTATTCTGCCAAATCCGTTTATACCTACTTTTACAGCCATTTAAAGTCCTCCGTATTCTTTTATTTTTAAAAATTATTTAATAAATTACCTATTAGCGATAAGAGAATCAATTTAGAATGAATGTGATTTCCAAAAAATTGCAATTACAACTAAAACGCATAAGGATAATATGAAAACTCAAATAAAATTAGTTCTTGAGCGTCTGTGTTTAACCTTGATACTTCACTAACATGAAATTAATTTAGTATGCTTTTTTAATTAACTTCAAATAAAAATAAAATCTCATGTCAACCACAGAAACGATTGGAAACGTTAAGGAAAAGCAAATGAGTTACCTTGTTTTTCCGGCATCTCTGAGAAATGATTCTCTGAATAAGCGCTTGGCTAAATTAGCTGCTCTGATAATTGAGAAAAACGGAGGTAAGGTTGATTTTGCGGAAATGAGTGAGTTTGATTGTCCTTCGTACAATCAGGATCTTGAATCTCAAGGTTTCATTCCCGGAGGAGCTTCTGAATTTCGAAAACGTATTTTGGATAACGATGCATTCATAATTTCATCTCCTGAATTTAACGGTTCAATCCCGGGTTTTTTGAAAAATACTATTGACTGGGTCTCACGATTCAGACCGCAGCCGTTTAATGAGCGTCAGGCATTGTTAATGTCTGCATCTCCGTCTATGGTCGGCGGAAACCGAGGTCTCTGGTCACTAAGAATTCCACTCGAACATCTTGGCGCAAGGGTTTATCCTAATATGTTCTCTCTTGCTTCTGCACACAAGGCATTCACACCTGACGGAACTATTGCAGATTCAACACTTCTTAAACGATTCGAAGACAACCTTGTAGCGTTCATGAATTTAGCCGAAGCTGCAAAACATTATCCCTGTATTAAAAAAGCATGGGTTGAATTTTTAGGAGAGCAACCGGATCCCGTTACTGAGCGTGTGGAATAAGTAACATACCTCATGTTTTCAATTTAAAAGTTAAAATATGGTGCTGTATGATTTACAGTTGTGTAATTGTCATTCCCGCAGCCTGCATTGCTTATAATTTAAAGTTAGATACACATTTTATGCAGGCGCGAGCTGGAATAAAGGAGCTATAATTGATTGTACTATTTTAAAATATGATTAGAAAAAGAAGATTCATTCTCACTTCATTTGGAATAACAAGTATTAAAGAAAAATGATTGAAAATAAATATTGAATGATTCAATCTTGAAATTCCTGGATTCCTGCTTGCGCCTGCATATCGTTTATTACTAACTTTGAAATGTAATAAATGCAGGCTTGCGGGATTGACTAATTCAGAGGTTTCCATAAATTTATTTTTAATTACCCATTGTATTTCATATAGAACCTTAAATATCTTTGTACTCAGATCAAAACCGTGATCACATCTGCGGTATTTAAAAACATCAGCGATTCTTTGACAAATAAAACATACGACAATAGTCTCTGCGACTTCTTTAAAACCTCTTCCTTGCTTTTTACTTTTTCTATTAGTTCATCCGATTTTTCTATCAGCCATTTTTTACTTACGATTTGTGTACAATTATCTATTTCTTTCTTAAGGAATGAAGGGTCTTCTTTACTCATCCCATATTTTATTCTTAGAAGTTCTTTATAAAATTTTATAAAATTTCTATATAAAATTTTAGCGAATTCGGGAATTTTTTTGTTTGAATCAATAAAATGTTTATATGCATCCATAGTGCTTACAGTCAGATCAAATGAGCTGAACTCATAATAAATCTGAATTGTAAGATGTTTAACGTCTATCTTAAATACATAAAATTCATTGTTTTTAAAAGTAGAAATATAGCCCAGTGATTTCTCAAACTCATTTTTCAAAAAGCTTAGATATGCATTGGTATATTTTATCATATTGTCCATGTGATCAGCTGGCAGACATTCAGCATAATTTTTAATTAAGTGAATAAGCCATTTTGAATCCTTCAGGGAATAAGCGTAAAGCACCATTGTTCTGTAAATCATCACATCAATATTCTGACCGGCTGAGGCAGAATACGAGTCGTTTTTAAACATGCTTTTGAAAATATTTAATGTCTCCTTACGAAAGCTATCGGTATTACTTTCCGTTTTTTGAATACAATAGTTTGTAAGATGCATAAAGAAAAAAAATTTTTCTTCCCTGTTCAGATCCTGTAAATTCCGGAAAAACAAATTTTTTAGTAAATAATAATAGTCAAGGTTATCGGCTTCATCTAATGTCTTGAACACATAATAATACAAACCAATGTTTGGAGATTTAATATAATCTTCTTTCTCGAACCGCTTTAGTAATTCCTTGAAATTAATTATCTGTAATGCATCCTGAACAAATCTGTTTTCAGTCTTCTTTTCGCAATTATGCCGGGCAGTGTTCATATTGTTTACATACTGAATGTATTCAGAAATAAACTGAAGCACCGATGTTTCAAATATATCCTCAATACTTTTGGAGACACTTTCCAGATGATTATTTTTATTGTGGGGCTCTAATTTCAATTGGGTGAGCCGTTTGAGTTTTGAAGTATAATCTGTATTGGGGGAAAATGTCGGCTGAAGTTTTTTTTCAATGATCTTATTTATCCTGTCAGATTCATCATGCAGATTTTTGTCAAGATATCCTTTACTGAGATTCAACAAAAATTCGGATTCATCTTCATAAAATGTGCTGTGAGCTAGAAAATGCTCAGCTGATTTTGTGAGATCAAATATAAGATTTTGCAATTTCTTTTCATTGTATTTCTCTCCCTTGAAAAGCTGACTGAATATCTCATGTTTTTCGGGCAGGCGCGAGTCAAAATCAGGATGCAGATTCGTCAGGTAATTATATAATTCAATGGTGTTTCTTGACTTTAACAGAAATGGTGAGCTGACAAACTTTCCGAAGGATTTTATTTCTTCCTTGCTGAATGTTTTCAGTAACTTGATCAGTCTGATTTCTTTCATATGTCTTTTTCCCTTTCTTAATGAAAAAATATAAATTTTATTTTGAGTAAAAAAAATTCATAAAATCTTCAAAAATAATGTCGTATTGTTGAAAAGAAGAGGATCCGGAAATTATTTTTTGAGTATTTCCTGAAAAAATACCTGCCCATTATGTCATTCTGAGAATGACAAAAGTAAAAGCTCTTCTTTTTGTCATTCTGAAAACAGAACGATGGGCTTCCCTTTGTCATTCTGAACGAAAGAGTCACACCTACTTTTGTCATTCTGAACGAACGAGCGAACGCTACACATTTTGTCATTCTGAACGAACGGAGCGAACACTACACATTTTGTCATTCTGAACGAACGGAGCGAACACTACACATTTTGTCATTCTGAACGAACGGAGCGCAGCGGAGTGAAGTGAAGAATCCAATCAC
>CAYNTN010000241.1:0-4845 GCA_964399995.1 uncultured Ignavibacteriaceae bacterium | reverse complement strand
CGTTAATCGTTAATCGTTAATCGTTAATCGTTAATCGTTAATCGTTAATCGTGAATCTTTAATCGTTAATCGTGAATCGTTAATCGTGAATCGTCAATCGTGATACTCAATACAATATATTGCAGAAATGAGCGAGCTCAAAGCTTCCAATTTAGTCAAGGAATATAAAAAAAGAACCGTTGTAAATAATGTTTCGCTTAATCTTAAGCAGGGCGAGATAGTCGGATTACTCGGTCCTAACGGAGCAGGTAAGACAACGACATTCTATATGATCTGCGGAGTAGTAAAACCAAACGATGGTGAAATCGAATTTGACAGGGAGTTCATAACAAATCTTCCTATGTACAGGAGAGCGAGAATGGGAATCGGTTATCTTCCACAGGAGCCTTCAATATTCAGAAAGCTAACTGTTCGTGAAAATATCATGGCAATACTTCAGTTCATGAAATTGGATAAAATTGAAAGGGAAGAGAAATGTGAAAGCCTGATGAAAGAGTTTCATATCTCTAAACTCAGGGATTCAAAGGGATACATGCTTTCAGGCGGTGAGAGAAGGAGAACTGAAATCGCCAGATGTCTGGCATCCGATCCGAAATTTATTTTACTTGACGAACCATTTGCAGGTATTGATCCGCTTGCTTCGGAAGAGATAATGAAAATTATTGTGAAGTTAAAAGATAAGAGGATCGGAGTATTAATAACTGATCATAATGTTCACGAAACGTTATCAATTGTTGACAGAGCATATATTTTGATTGATGGAAAGATCTTCAGGTCAGGAAAGGCTTTGGAGCTGGCGAATGATGAAATGGTAAGGAAGTTATATCTCGGGGAGAGTTTCAATCTGGACAGATATTTGTTAAAGGAATTCAAGGAAAGTTAATCCCGGTGGTGATTTTTTTACCACTAAATTCACTAAGATCACTAAGGTTTCAAAGAAAATTTAAAGGATTTTATTTTAAATCCCTAGTTATCTTCGTGTTCTTAGTGGTAAAAAGAATTTGATGTGATTATTTTTCTGAAGGTTTAGGTTTACTTTCTTTCTTTTCGGATTGCTTAACAGTTGTCTCAGTAGCCGGCTTTGTATCAGTTTTGGTAGGTTCACCTGCTGTGGAAGCAGTTTCAGTTTTTTTAGATTCTGTAGTTGTGCTTTTTCCTGCTGATGTTTCCGCAGGTTTATTTTTATAATCAGTTAAATAAAATCCGCTTCCTTTGAATATCAAACCTCCGCCTGTACCTATTAATCGAACTAAAGTATTTTTTCCGCAGTTCGGACAAACCGTTAATTTATCATCCTTCATGGACTGGTATGCTTCAAACTCATGTTCGCAGTCATTACATCTATAATCGTAAGTAGGCATGCTGTTCTAAAGTTTTAAAAATTCCTTTTTAGCTTTTTCGTATTCCTCTGAAGTTATCAGCCCTTCTTCCAGAGCTTCTTTGAATTCCTTCAGCTTATTTTTTGAAACCATTGTCCTTCTGTTATCCTCAGTTTCTGATTCTTTAGCTGCATAGTTTTCATTCCCTTTTAAAATTATTTCATTAACTTTCAAAGCTCTCTTATTGCCGTCACCGACAAGCACCGAGATTTCATCGGGATTATTTTTATATTGTATGACTCTTTTTGTAAACTCATCTTTTTCATTCAATGCTATTTTATCTTCAATCTCTCTCGACAGATCCCTTAAAATCTTATACTGGTATGTTTCAATCTTCCTCTTAGCATCACCAGAAATTTCAAATTCAGTTGGTTTATAAATGTGATCATAATAATATTCATAGATAGAAAGCATTTCAGCAAGTTTGTTTTCCCTGAAAAATTTATTCTGGACTGTTTCGGCGTCTTTCAGAATTCTGTATCTTAACGCATCTTTGCCCTGTTCTTCAAAAAGCCTGTTAATAAGACGCGATTCAATTCCAAGCTGTTCAACTCTTTTCACGGTGATTCCTTCCTGCCTGGTGTATTTGTAAATTGCGTTCGAGTTTTCCGTTTCAGGGATTACATCAAAGACTCCGAATATTAAACCCAGCAAATAAGCTTTGTATGCTTCATCTAATCTTATTTTCTCCTCATCGTTTAAAGGAATGATATCATGATAAATGAAATGGTTTTTGTTAATATGAAGATCTACATTATGGTTTTGAGAAAGCTGTTTATAGTAAGGCTTCATTTCTTCTGCAATTGTGTATGAATAGAAGAAAGGAAATCCCGCCCACTCGGAATAAAAAGTAATGGAAGAATTATCCGCCGAATCTTTAAACTCAACATTTGAACCTGCAATAGACTGAATAAGCGACTGAAACTTCCTGAAAGACGAAGTATTTGTTTTAATACCTATATAATACTTTTTAGCAGACTCATCAAGCTTAAAGCTTCCCGGAATCTCTCTTGTCCTGAGCCATGGAAACGCCTGATTGAACATTCCCCGGATTTTTGATTCGCTTCTTATTGCATCCTTGTCAAACAGAATATCTGTGATGTTGTAATCATCTTTTATGCTTTCAAAATGTTTCCTGGCAAAAGCAAGCATTTTATTCTCAATCAACTTTGCATCTCTCTCGCGGAGTATGTTTACTATATCTGTTACATCCGAAGCACCAAGCTCTTTTAATAATTTATTGGAGAGATTTTTAATGTTATCCTGTGCAGTCTGACCTGTGCCGATATATTTTACATAATATTCGTTGCTGACATCATCAGGCTCATAGATCATAAGATTGAAGCTTGTTTCCTGCTTCTGAATAAAGTATTTATATTTTTTTTGAAAATTATTTTTCAATACGCCAAGATTACCTGTGAGTTTGTTTAAATCGGAAATTAATCCAGTTGATAAAATCTTATCGTTGGCAGTTTTTTCCTTTGTTTCTACCAAAGCAAGAATTCTTAATGAGATTTCACGTGCATAATATCTTGATTTCAGCTTGATAAGAGCATTATAATATTCCTCCATTATGTTCAGCACTTTTTCCAGCGAACCTGTCATCGCTGCTTTTCTCAGTACATTGATCTTTGACCTTGATTCATCTTCCTTAAGTTCCTGAAATTTCCTTCTGAATTCTGCATCGAGCTTTGTTACGACTGTCTGAAGGTCTTTAATTTCTTTTTCATATTTAGGTATGTAATCGAAATTGCCATCGGTAAGAATAAACTGCAGTCTCTTTAATAAGTTAATGGCATAAAATACTCCTCTTGTAGAATCATTAACCAGAGCATTAATTTTTCTTTCTAAATTTCCTACAACATTCCTTTCACGGTCGCCAATAAGTGTCTGGATGTTCTTTGTCCTGTTAGAAAATATCTGTGACAAAAACATTCCCTGACGGTTGACATCGTTGTCATCTTTGAAATTAGTATCAAACTTCATCTTTTCATTCAGCAGATAAGCAGACCAGTTATTGCCTCTTTTCCCGCTGATCAAATCATTCTGAAGAGTTGTAAGAAATGATTTTATATTAGACTGTATGGAAGTTTTTTCACCACTCTTGTATAATGAGTCCAGCAGCTGGAATTTATTTTTTGATTCAAGTAGTCCGAGCTCCGGAAGAAATTCAGATATTAGATAATTGTCAACTTCACTTTGAGAGCCTTCAGCGTAGGTCAGATAATAATTGATTATGTCTTCACATAGTTTATAAGCACAGGAAATAATGATTCTGTCAACGGGTATTGAAATTGTTGCCTGACCTAATGAAGAATACTTTCTTGAATAAGTGTTGTCGGTTACTGAATTGTCATCAGGCCATAATCTCTGCTTATACTGAACAAGATTTACTCTTACGCCTCTTTTATAATTTGCGAAGTCTGAATTTGAAAAGTCCTGAAATATTGTATCGGCAAGCATCTTGTAAATATCCCTGTTGTTCTGATCGGACAAGGATAAATTCTTTGAGTTCTCACCGTCAATGATATAAGTATCATCATAAACTCCCGGTTGAAATTTATGAGGTTCATTTTTTTTCCAGGATACTTCAAACGTATTTTTAAGATTATAATATTCAAACTCTTTCAGCGCAGCATATCCGTTGGCAAAAACCCTTTCCTTGCCATAGCTTTGATATATTTTCGGCAGAACTACATAACATGTCGAGATTGCCTGATTTCTGAAAACACTTCTGATTAAAAATCCCATGTCCATTAACATTCCTGAACCCGTACCACCGCTTACGGAAGTTATGACATAGACATTTATTTTATCAGTATTGACATTCTTAATCTTATGAATGTCTTTAACGAGATTTATTGAACGGGAGTCAGTGATTCTCGATTTTGCAGAAGTAAGCTTAGAAATTATTTCATCATAATTATGAAAAAACGCCAGTCTTGCTGCAGGTCTGATCTGACCGGCGCCAGTGTTCATCGTTCCGAGTTTAGCAATTTCACCTGTAGTGCTGAGCCATTCTTTTATTTGAGGAACATCCTGAATCCTGTAAATATAATCAGACGGGTTCACCGGATGGAAAATCTTTTCAGAAGGCTGAAAATCTATATCGTTAATTAAAAAATCTCTCTCACGCGCGATACCGCTTTCTTCCGACGGAGCATTGTCGGTGTCAATATAAAGATATGATAAAATCGGAAAATCATTTATCGAACCGTACTTTTCTACAAATTGCCTTCTTAATCTCAGTAAAACTTCTTTGCCTGTTCCGCCAAGACCAATTAAGATCGTTGGCATCAGTTCCTGAGTCTTCAGTTCAAGCTTTTCTTTTGCAGAAATGTCAAGTATAAGATTGTGATCTGCCTGCTCGTTGTCTGTATTGTTATTAATTTTACCTTCCACCTTCTTTTTAAATTACTAATTACTAATTACTAATTACTAATTACTAATTACTAATTACTAATTA
>CAYNTN010000240.1:0-4851 GCA_964399995.1 uncultured Ignavibacteriaceae bacterium | reverse complement strand
ATTAGTAATTAGTAATTAGTAATTAGTAATTAGTAATTAGTAATTAGTAATTATTAATTAGTAATTAGTAATTAGTAATTAGTAATTAGTAATTAGTAATTAACTCGCTTTCTTTTTCTTCTTAACTGTCTTCGCAGCAACCTCCTCTTTCTTTATACCGGTCGCTTTCTTCATTGGCTTCTTCTGCTTGCTTGCGTTCTCAATGCTTTGCTTCAATGCAGTCATAATGTCAACCACTGGCTTTTCCTCCTCTTCAACCGATACAACTTCCTTGCCGTCAATCTTCGATTTGATTAATTCTTTAACTGCATCTCTGTAAGTATCCTTGAGCTTTATTTCAGAAAAAGGCTTTACCATAGAATCAACAAGCGTCTTGGCAAGCTTGAGCTGCTCCTTATCGGCAACGAGTCCGTCTAATTTCGGGACTTCATTAATTTTTCTCATCTCATTAGGATATCTGAGCTTGTACAGAAGTAATCCGTTTCCCTCAGGAGCTAAAAGCACCACGCTTTCCCTGTCTCGAATCACAACCTTGCCTATCCCAAGCTTTCCGCTTTCTTTAAGAGTTGCACACAAAAGAGCAAAAGTCTTTGCAGCTACATCACCGTCGGGACCTGCGAAATAAGGAGTATCGTAAAGTGTAGCGGGAACCTCAGATGCGTCAACAAATCCTTCTATCTCGATTACTTTTGTGCTTTTTAATTTAAGCTTGGCAAGATCTTCGTTTTCGACTATAACATACTGATCAGGCTCATACTCATAACCTTTGACAATATCCTCGCTCTTTACAACTTTACTGCATTTCTTACATCTTTTATCATAGCCTATCCGTCCATTATCTTCTTTATGCAGCTGGTTAAAGCTTATGGATTCGGATGTTTCTATGGCATTATAAATACAGATTGGGATTGTAACGAGTGAAAATCTAATGTGGCCTTTCCAGATCGGACGCATAATACCTCCTTATTAATTTAAGTATGTAAAATTAATTAATATTAAAATAATATAAAACATATTATCGTTATTCGTTATTTGTTACATGTTCTCATTTCTAAAAACACATTGCACTTAGTACATTACACATTACACATAATAAATTACACATTGCACATAGCTCATTACATATGATGCATATATTTCTCAACGAGTTTCATAATCTCATCGTCTTTTCCGTAGAACTTTTCACTTAAACCTTAATCTTAATGATATGCAACTTCAGTGAGTATTGAATAATGAGCTGTATATGAAATAAAAAATTCCTGTTAAGACTCCCTTTGAGTTCGTTATGTTCGTTTACTATGGACGTCCAATTACAGAAACATGCACAGGAGAGAAAAAAAGAGGATTGTCATCTCTATTGCTGCGTAAAAATACTTGTGTAGGAATAATCTCCTCAACAAAAAGTTTACGTAATTGATCAAATTCATACAACCATTTTGGATCCGGTATCAGTTTAAGAATCAACTCGGCATTCTCATAGCGAAACTGAACTGATTTTCGATGTTTATCCAAGACTATGTTGAACAGATCCTGCCTGAAAGCATGTGCGATGCTTATACGACTAATAAGTGCACGAGAACTTGCTCCTCTTGTAACTCCCGCTAGCTCAATTTGAAAGTAATCCTCTGTAAGAAGCGAACCATATAATTCTTTAACCTGAGCAGGATTGATAACAAAAGCGTCTATTCCGAATTGATGTGCATTGATGAATATTAAGGTTAGGCTGGAAAGTACACTTGAAATCTCCTCATCCGTAAAAGGAAGATATCGCATACCATCCCAGATTTTTCTAAGACACTTAAACAAATAATTTGCAGTTTCATCCGAGACTACAGATTTATTTCCTGAAAACTCAAATCCAATTAACTGATTACGTGGAATCCGTTCGCTTTGCAGTTGTTCCAGAAATTGATTTTTCATTTGAGTTTTTGCTATTAATGGAAGCTGATCAAAGATTTCACTGCTTATTTCAAATTTAATATTTGTTTGAAGTTCACCCCAGTTAGTATTTTCAGACTGATGCCATTTTTTAATATTTGGATTCATCCATGACGAACAAGATTTTGCTTCATTCTTCAGGTTATCTTTCATTGAACTGAGTGTGTCTTTGGATTCCAAATAGAAAGTTGAGTCCGGATTTTTTTTCTGCAATTCTGAAAACCATTCTTTAACTTGTTTACCTCTGATTAGTTTTCGTTCATTGTCGAAATAATGATCGAGTAAAATTTCAAGAGGACTTCTTCGTAAGGGATAAATATCGTCTCTGGAAGGAGACTGCACTGGTCCGGAATACGGAAAGACAATTCGATCTAAAGCATAGGTCTCCTCAAAGTTAGGATCAGGCATAAATAGAAAAACACCTTTCTGTGCCTGCAGTCTCCAAAGGTGTGTAACATCAATTTCTAGCAAAAATTTATCCGGAATATCTGGATTTTTAACTTTGTATTTCTCCCTAAAAATTAAATTAATACTGTCAATGACTTCCTGTTTCAAACATATAATACTGCTGTACTGACCCTGAGCAATATTTTCTCCATCAGTAGCAAAAAAGGCAGCAATGCCCGGGTCTCTTGTAAAATCAATGTAATGTGTGGGAATACCATAGTGTTGCATGATTGAGAATGTTTCATCCGCATGTTCACTGTTCATTAAATGTGATAGTTCAGGTGTCATCTTACAAAACTCGAAGAAACGCATGATACGTTTATAATAGTCATCATCCATTTCAGAGTGTTGCCTACGTGCTAAAGAAGATACTACTTTCCATGAAGCGTTCACTTGTCCCCTAAAGAAAACATATCTTCCTTGCTTCTTATAAGTTGTAGCCAGATCAACAGCTTCGTTGACATTTTTAACTTCTGTTATTTCGGCTCTTTTAATTGAAAATTTATTCATTGTTCATTGCTCATTGTTCATTATTCATTGCTCATTACTCATTACATATGATGCATATATTTCTCAACGAGTTTCATAATCTCATCGTCTTTTCCGTATAGTCTTTCACTTAAACCCTCATCTTCATAAGATCTTAAATTATTAATGAATCTGTCTATTGTTCCTCTTGGAAAGATATTCTTTTTCTCAAAAAATTCTCTTTCTTTTTCTAAAGCATCTGCCGACCGACTGCATGAAGTTGGCAAGTGCTCTAAGTTAACAGTCTTCCTTTTGTTTTCTTCCTTGAAAATATTTACATCAACGTACAATTCATCTGCTTTCGTAAGAGCATCGGTCATTTCCAGACCTGACTGAGCTGCCATTATTATTCCGGCAAACAGATGATAAATATCAGCAGACCCGTCAGGCATTCTTATTTCTATGGTTTGCTTACCGGGAATATAAGGTACATCATATCTTTCGTACGGATTTGCATCTTTCACCATATTCGTTTTGGCTATCCAGCCGAGCGGGACTCTTATCAGCGCTGAACGGTTAGTATCTCCCCAGCAAATGTTAGTCGGAGCTTCCTGATGAGGGACAAGACGCAGATATGATAAGGGCACTGTGTTACCGAATGCAGTCAGCGCTTTTGCTTTTCCGAGAAGCCCTGCTATCATCTTACGTGCTGTATCGCTGACTGAATGGCCGTCTGTCATGATATTCATTCCGTCTTTTTCAAGCTGCATGTGAATGTGCATTCCACTGCCGGCTTTACCTACTGTGATCTTAGGAGCAAAACTTACATTTACCCCGTATTTACTTCCAAGCATTCTTAAGATCCATTTGGCTATCACCAGCTGATCGGCTGCATCTTCTGCCTCAACCGGCTGAAATTCAATTTCATGCTGCTCAAAATACTGATCTCCCTCTGTAAAATTACCTACCTCGGAATGTCCGTATTTTAATTTGCAACCCGACTGCGCCATGAGATTCATAGCTTCAGTTCTTAAGTTTTCCCATCTGGCAAAGGGCTGAGAATTGTGATAACCCTTCTGATCATGAGCAGGATACATATTGTCTTTCTTTCCTACGATATAAAATTCCAGCTCCCCCATCGCTTTAAATATCAATCCTGTCGATTTTTTAAATTCATTATGAGCTTTCTTTAAAATATACTCAGGAGCGCTCTCAAGAGGTTTTCCTTCTCCGGTGTAATATGAACACAGAATATCCAGCGATGGAACTTCTGAAAACGGATTTACAAAAGCCGTCCTGAATCTCGGTATTACATAAAGATCACTTGAAGCTGCCTCAACATATGAGAACAAACTCGATCCATCTACTCTTTCTCCGGTAGCCAGTATTGATTCAAGATAATCCCTGCTCGTTATTACAAAATTTAAAGTCTTCAGCTTCCCGTCCTCACCTGTATACCGGAAATTTACCATTTCAATCCCGTTTTCTTCTATGTACCTGATAATATCATGTCTCGTAAACTCATCCGCCGGCTTTTTCAGATATTTTACAAGCTTGTTCGGATTAAGTGTTACTTCATATTCTCTCATAAAGAATTTATCTGATTATTTTAATTTAAAATATTATTTGATTCGAATGAAGTTGACTCTTTATGTCACCTGAATTCTGATGACCATCTAATAAAAAGGATACAATTTATTCAATACCCGAATGATTAACAATTTAGAAAAAGAAATGACTACTGGTTTTAAGCCAATGCTGTACAAAACAATTTTTTAAAATAAAATTACTTCTAAAAATGTCTTTCAAATCAACACTTTGTATGAAATTCTGAAAACATCCCCCTGTCATAATTTATTTCATTTTGAATTTCATTTCAACCACAAAGATCACAAAGTAGGCACAAAGTTCTCCAAGATTTTTACTTTTTTAATTCTTTGTGATCTCGTATGTTGCAAAAAAAGTTTTTTGAAAATGTTATTTAAAAGAGGTAAACTG
>CAYNTN010000239.1:0-4949 GCA_964399995.1 uncultured Ignavibacteriaceae bacterium | reverse complement strand
CACTTGAATACTGGGGTCCTACCGGTATGGTTTTTTTCCGCAACATTCAGATCCGATACACGCCCGTAAAGGATAAAGAAAATACACTTGCCCTTGCGCTGGAGAATCCAGGAGCAAGCGGTGATCAGGGTGTTGTGACAGAAATTTTACAAGAGAATGCTAATATTAGATCTTTGTTCAATGTTCCGGACTTTACTGCACATTACAGATATACAGGAACCTGGGGATATGTACAGCTCGGCGGAATTGTCGGTAGCATAAAATGGAGAGATGTTTCAGATACGGGTACATACATTTACCCAAATTCAGAAGGTGCCAATCCAATCTATATTCAACTTAACGGAAGTGCAGTAAGATGGGGCGGAGCTTTGAGCTCAAATATTAATCTCGGTAAGAAAGCAATATTAAGACTGCAGGGTGTGTACGGTGAAGGTATGGAAAACTATATGAATGATGCACCGGTCGATGTTGGTGTTGAAAAGAATACTTCAGGAGATACTATAACACAACCTTTTAAAGGTGTAGCACTTCCTGTCTGGGGTATTACTGCATTCGTTGATGTCAACTGGAGCAAATATTTTTCAAGCACGGCAGGATATTCGGTTGAGACAATAGATAATTCCGATTTGCAGACCCCGGTAGCATACAAGCAAGGTCAATACGGACTTGTAAATCTGTTATACTATCCTGTTAACAATGTAATGATGGGTGTTGAATATAACTTCGGAAGACGTGATAATTATAGTGACGGATTCCATTCGACAACTTCAATTGTCAGATTTGGCTTCAGATATAATTTCTCTCAGATTTGGAGCTTTAAATAATTAAGAGGGAAAATTGAATGCTTAGATGTTTTAGAAATAGTATAGTATGTAATCTTAAAAGAATTTCCTGTCAGATGCTGTTATTGGTATTATTGCCAATGACAGCATTTTGTCAGGACATTATTCTACCTGACAGTGCTACAATAAAGGAAGGGTTGCCAGAAAGAAAGCTCGACTTCAATGAATTTGACTTCGGCTTCACTACTTTCAGATACGGAGTAGCTGCCATAGAAGACTATGCCGCCTATACACAGGATGAAACAGCTAAAGCACAAATGGATTCTGCAAATGTAAAAGTGGTTGATCAATGGAAATGGAGAGATGCCCGCTTTTTTGCTGCAGGAAAATTTAATATGAAAAGATCAGTGATTTGGAAGGTAGGAGTTATGTACGATGGATCTGAGAACGCATTGACATTTCGTGAAACAGGACTATTAATTGGTTTGCCTGAGATAAAAGGAAATGTTTTCATTGGGCGCTCAAAGGAAGGTTATTCCTTAAACAAAGATCAGAACGGATATTCCTGTTATGGAAATGAACGGCAAATGTCTCTTGATGTAATCTCTATTATGGCTGACGGTATTAGGGTTTACGGATATTTACCAAAGCCAAGGTTTTTTTATTCTGTGGGTGCTTTCACAAATGCGATTTACGGACCGAATACTAAGTTCGATTTATGGGAATGGCAGGTTGCAGGCAGGTTCGGATACCGCCCGATATATGATGTCGATAAAATCAAGTTGCTGCACCTGGGAGTTAATCTTCGTATTGCGCAGCCTGATGAGAATACAATGCAAGTAAGATCCCGACCTGAATCAAATCCTGCTCCTTACTTTCTTGATACAGGACCTTTTCCATCTGATCTTTGTAAGGCTATTGGATGGGAAGCTCATTATCGCAATAAGTCCTTTATGATAGGTTCAGAAGGGAATTTTTACACCTATAATTCTGATACTGCAGGTAATCCGACATTTTTTGGAGCGAATGTATATGCTTCCTATATTCTTACCGGAGAAGCATGGCCATGGCTAAGCGATAGAAGTGTATTTACTTTTGTGAAGCCAAATAAATCATTTTTTGACAGAGGACTCGGAGCTATTGAATTGTTATGTCAACTTTCAATATATAACCTTAATGACGGTTTGTTTCCCGGAGGTCAATTCTGGAAGATAACTCCAATGATCAATTGGTATCTTAATTATAACTTTCGTGTAGAATTTGTTTATGGGTATGGTGTGCTCGACCGGTTTAATCTTAAAGGAGCGACGCAATTTTTTCAAACAAGATTCCAATTTCAACTATTGTGAAAAAAATGTTTGATGATAAAATCAAATGACATTAAAATACATTCATAAACTAAATCAAATATAATATGAAAAAGCTAATTAAATTTTTTGTAGTTGCAATCTTTGTCTATGCGGTAAATGTACAAGCATTACCAAATATAGTTATTCTCGCAACCGGCGGAACAATAGCCGGTTCGGCAGAAACCCAAACTCAGTCCGGTTATGAGTCAGGACAGGTAGGTGTTGATATTTTAATCAGTGCCGTTCCTCAGCTGAAGGATATTGCTAACGTCACCGGTGAACAAATTTCAAATATCGGCAGTCAGAATATGAGCGACGAGGTATGGCTCAAATTAGCGCAACGTTGCAATGAACTGTTAGCCCGTTCTGATGTTGACGGAATAGTCATTACTCACGGCACAGACACAATGGAAGAAACAGCTTACTTCCTTACTCTTGTGGTGCATTCAAAGAAACCGGTTGTATTAACCTGTTCCATGCGTCCTTCAACTGCATTAAGTGCAGATGGTCCGTTGAATATTTATAATGCAGTTGCAGTTGCAGGAAATAAAGATGCGATGGGACGCGGTGTAATGGTTGTAGCAAATGACAGAATTCATTCCGCACGTGAAGTTGTTAAGACCAGCACAACTGCAGTTGAAACATTTATTTCCCCGCTGGTAGGATCAATCGGCACTGTTAATTACGGAAAGTGCAATTTTGTTGACTTGCCGCATAAGAAAAATACATTTGATACACCATTCAATGTTGATACCAATACTGTTTTACCAAGAGTAGATATACTGGCTATATATGAAGATGCGCCCGGAGATTTAATAAGAGCAGCCGTTGATCTTGGAACAAAGGGTATTGTAACCTCCGGATTAGGTAACGGAAACCTGCCCGATGCATGTATTGAAGCACTGCAGTATGCCAGAAGCAAAGGAGTTGTTGTTGTACGCGCAGCCCGAGTTTTTACAGGCTTTGTTGACAGAAATGTGGAGCTCAATGATGATCAGCTGGGATTTGTTGCCTCGTATGAATTGAGACCTTCGAAGGCAAGAGTGCTGCTGAGACTTGCTCTTATGAAAACCCAGGATCCCATTCAGATACAGGAATATTATGATATATATTAATTACAAATAATATATTTTAAAAACGTAACAATAAACAAAGGACTGATTATGTTTAAGAAAAATAAAATAATGTTCGTCATTGTAGTTTGCCTGCTGATATCGTTTTCATATGCTTTTGACGGAGGGTGCGGAAAGAATGACCAAAAGAATCAAACTACACAAAAACAAAATACCGGTACTACTCAGAAGCAAACAAATACTACATCACAAGGGCAGACTACGGGAGGCTACAGGACAGAGAAAGATTTATTGGGCGAAAAGCAGGTTCCAAATGATGCATTCTATGGAGTTCAAACAGCGCGGGCTCTTGAGAATTTTCAAATAAGCGGTGTTACAACTAAAGATTATCCTGATCTTGTAAATGCTTTTGTGCTCGTAAAGCTCGCAGCAATTCGTGCAAATCATGATGCGGGTGCCATTCCTGATTCTGTCCTGACAGCGGTTGAAAAAGCCTGTCAGGAAGTGCTCGATGGAAAATATCATGACCAGTTTGTTGTGGATTTATATCAGGGAGGAGCGGGAACTTCAGCAAATATGAACGTCAATGAAGTTCTTGCAAACATAGCATGTGAAGTAAGCGGTCATCCGAAAGGTGATTATCATTTTGTGGAACCTCATGATCATCTCAATATGTCTCAGTCAACTAATGATTCATATCCGACTTCTCTTAAAGTTGCAATGATTTTAATGAATAATAAACTTCTACCGGCACTCGACTCGCTCGTAAAATCGCTTGAAGCAAAAGGAAAAGAGTTTAATGATATTTTAAAGATGGGAAGAACCGAATTGCAGGATGCCGTTCCCATGACACTTGGGCAGGAATTCAATGCTTTCGCTTCACAGTTGAAAGCATCAGTTGATGAACTCAAGCAGGCGGAAGCATCTCTCTATACTATTAATATGGGAGGAACGGCAATAGGTACAAAACTCAATGCTCAAAAAAATTTCGTGGAGAATACTGCAAAACATCTTTCCCAGCTTACCGGAAAAAAAATTGTGCCGGCGACTGACTTGATTGCTGCAACATCCGATCTCTCTGCATTTGTTTTTTATTCAGGTGCTTTGAATGCCCTTGCAGTACGTCTTTCAAAAATAGCAAGTGATCTTATCCTTCTTGAATCAGGTCCACGAACTGCCATGAATGAAATTGATCTTCCCGCGCTTCAGCCGGGTTCTTCAATAATGCCGGGTAAAGTTAATCCTGTAATTCCGGAATTAGTAAATTTAGTGGCTTTCAGGGTAATGGCAAATGATATCGCTGTTACGATAGCTGCCAAATCCGGTCAGCTTCAGCTTAATGCATATGAGCCGCTTGCTTTGTCTTCGATAATTGAATCTCAAAAGCTTCTTACAAACACGATGATAACTTTCAAAGAAAAATGTGTTGACGGAATTACGGCAAATAAAGAAACACTGGAAATGTATATTGAAAAAAGTGTAGGTATTGTGACAGCACTTAATCCCGTTCTTGGTTATGAGAAAGCCAGTGAACTTGCAAAAGAAGCACTTGAAACAAATAAAGGAATTTTAGAACTTGTCAGGGAGAAAAAACTTTTGACCGAAGATCAGATAAAAGAGATTTTGGATCCGAAGAAAATGACTGGACAGGAATGAGATATGAGGTATGAGATATGAGATATGAGGTATGAGATATGAGATATGAGATATGAGATATGAGGTATGAGATATGAGGTATGAGATAT
>CAYNTN010000238.1:0-4955 GCA_964399995.1 uncultured Ignavibacteriaceae bacterium | reverse complement strand
CCGCGTGTTCGCCCAGATGGTGCAGACGCTGTCGCCTTTCCGCGCCGCCATGCTGCGCGAAATCGCCTCGAAGACCGGCTGACCCGCGACACGGCTCGGCCGTTTCGCTACCATCCCCGGGAGCGCGCCGCGTCTTAGGGCGTGGCACCGATCTTGCAGCGAAATCCCGATCGGCCACGCGCCGCCTGCCCCGACCGACGGAGTCCCGCATGAACACGACCGCCTCGCGAGCGTCGCACCCGCTTCGACGCACGCTCGTTGCACTCGCCGCGCTCGCCACCGTCGGGTCGGCCGTGCCCGCGTCGGCGGCAGCGATCGACGGGTTGCGCGTGATGCTCCACCCGTCGGTCGCGCCGCGCGGCACGCTGCCGGATGCGATGCTCGCGAAGCTGGAACGCATCGCGGGCGCTCCGTTCACGTTCACCGGGACCACGCGGACCGGCGCGATCGAACTGGGCCTCGCGGGGCCGGTCGACGACACCGGCGCGGCGCGCATCGCCAAGGCGCTGAGGGAAGATCGCGCCGTCCTGTGGGCGCAGCCGATCCGCCCGCTGCCCGCGACGACGAAGTCCGCGAAGGCCGCCGATCCGCGCTTTCGCGCACGGAGCAACCGCCTGATGGTCCGGCTGGCCGAGGGCGTCGCCGAGGACTGGACCTCGCTCGCGCCGCGCTTCACGCAATTGCTCGGCACCCCGGTCGTCGCAGACCGCAAGGTCGGCAACGTCTGGATGATGACGATCGCCGTCGCGCGAGCGCCCGAGGAACTCGCCGCGCTCGCGGCGGTGCTCCAGCAGGACGCCGCGGTGATGTACGCCGACCCGGTGCGGCGCGTGCTGCCGCAGGCGATGCCGAACGATCCGCTGTTCGACCGGCAGTGGGCGCTGACCGATCCGCTCGCCGGCGTCAACGCGCCCGCGGCGTGGGACGTGCAGAAGGGATCGCCAGCCGTCACCGTCGCGGTCATCGACACCGGCATCGTTCCGCATCCCGACCTCGAAGGCCGCGTGCTCGCGGGATACGACTTCGTCTCCGATCCGACGAACGCGCGCGACGGCGACGGGCGCGATCCGAACCCGCGCGACGAAGGCGACTGGGCCGGCGCGGACGAGTGCTATCCCGGTTCCCCGGCGCAGGACAGCTTCTTCCACGGGCTGTTCGTCTCCGGCCTGATCGCGGCGAACACCGACAACGGCATCGGCATCGCCGGCATGGACTGGGCGGCGAGCCTGCTGCCGGTGCGCGCGCTCGCGAAGTGCGGCGGCACCGAGGCCGACGTCTACGAGGGGATGCTGTGGGCGTCGGGCGTGCAGATCGCCGGCGTGCCGCCGAACCCCTCGCCCGCGCGCGTCATCAACATGAGCCTCGCGGGCTACGGCTCGTGCTCGTCGGCGGTCCAGGAGGCGATCGACGACGCGCTCGCGCAGGGTTCGGTCGTCGTCGCTGCGGCCGGCAATGCCGCCGACGATGCGCTGAACTGGTCGCCGGCCAACTGCGGCGGCGTGATCACGGTCGGCGCATCCGGCAACAACGGCGACCGCACCGGCTACTCGAACTACGGCGCGCGCGTCGACCTCTCCGCGCCCGGCGGCGACGGCAACGACGTCTCGTCGCTCGTGCTGTCGACCTATGCGCTCGGCGAGACGACGCCGGGCGATCCGGCGTACGCGATCGCCGCGGGGACGAGCTTCTCGACGCCGATGGTCTCGGGAACCGTGTCGCTGATGATCGCCCGCAATCCGCTGCTCACGCCGGGACGCGTGCTGTCGATCCTCACCGGAACGACGCGCGACTTCCCCGTGGGCACACAGTGCAGCGCGGGCAGCGTGTGCGGCTCCGGGCTCCTCGACGCCGGCGTGGCGGTGGCGAGCACACCTCCGGCGACGACGGTCCTGCCTCCGAACTCCGTCCCGGTCCTCGAGTACTACCACGCCGCGTTCGACCACTACTTCATCACCGCGGACCCGAACGAGATCGCCTACCTCAATCTCTACCTGCCGCAGTGGCAGCGCACCGGCGCCGTGTTCTTCGCCTACCGGGAAGCGTTCCTCGCCCCGCCCGGCGCGCAGCCGGTGTGCCGCTTCTACGCAGGCGGCATCATCCAGTCGCACTTCTTCACCGCGAACCCGGCCGAGTGCCAGTTCGTGCAGATGCGCTGGCCGGGAGTCTGGACGCTCGAGAACTCCGCGGTGTTCTACATCGAGGTTCCCGACGCGAACGGCGCGTGCCGCGAGGGCACGATTCCGATCTACCGGTTCTTCAACAACCGGATGGACGCCAACCACCGCCACACGCCCGACCGCTCGGTGCGGCGCGCGATGATCAACCGCCTGTGGGTGCCCGAGGGCAACAACGGCGTGGCGTTCTGTTCGCCGATCTAGCCTCTCTCACCGGGGCTGCCGCAACGGCGCCGGAAGCCCGGCGCCGCGTCGAGGCCCCGGAGCCTGCGAGTGTGCGATCCCGTATAATGGCCGGCTCCCGGAGAGATGGCCGAGTGGTCGAAGGCGCCTGACTCGAAATCAGGTATACGGCAACGTATCGGGGGTTCGAATCCCTCTCTCTCCGCCACGACACGTGCGCCGGGCCTTCACGGGTTCCGGCGCTTCTTTCATCCTGCTCCGAAGTCTCGCTGCGCCGCCGACCGCCGGTTGACGTTCGGCGCCCGATGCCGCGACAGGCCCGCCTTCAGCACCAACAGTCCCTTGCCGGAGGGAGGTCGCCCGAAGCGACCCGCTGGACCCTGTCGCCCGCAGGCTTCTCGTTCACGCGCAACGCGTCCTCGAACGAGACGAGGAGGTCGACGAGTCGCGAGCGGTCCGAAGCGCCGACGGCGCCGAGGAGTTCGGCGACCGCGCGTCCATGCTCGTCCAGCATGTCGCGGTAAGCTTCGAGCCCCAGTTCCGTCAGGCGCACGACGAATGCGCGACGGTCGCGCTCGTCGGTGACGCGGTCGACCAGACCGTCGGCGAGGAGCCGCGCGACGATGCCCGTGACGTTGCCGCCGGTGACCATCAGGCGCTGCGACAGTTCGCCCATGCGCAATCCCGACGGCGAGCGCTCGAGTTCGGCGAGCAGGTCGAACCGCGGCAGCGTGGTCGCGCAACGTTCGGAGAGCCGCTTGCGGATCCCGCGCTCGACCAGCGCCGCGCACCTCGCCATGCGGCTCCACAACTCGGTAGCGTCGCCCGGGCCTTCATCGGCCTGAGCCACGCTCCCGGGCCGGACAATTTCCAGCACACTCGACATCGCATCACCTCCCGGTCGACCCACGCCCACGACAGGGCGACTGCGCCCGTCGCGAGTCCGCGCGCCGGTATCCCATCCTCCGCCCGCCGCCATCCGGCAGGACGGAACGGGGATCCGGCCCGTCCGGGAGTCCCGTTCACCCCTGTCGCGTCAAAGCCCGCGGACTTCCGGCGGACGCTCGCGCGAGAACGGCGACGAGGTCGGTGATCCTGACGGCGAGGGGATCGGGCTCCCGATGCCGGAGGGTAACCGCGCCGAAAGGCACCGCTACGTTGGGCAGATCGACGTCCAGGATCGCGAGCATGGACCTGAGCGCGCTGTTCGCGTGATAATGGAAGGTTCCGAAGCAAAGAAAGTTCGCTTCCAGCACCATGCCGATGGCGGTCGGGGCGGACGCCGTCTCGATCACATGTCTCGGCATGGTCAGGCCGCCCTTGTGGAGGGTGCGCTGGACCTGGTCGAACGACAGCGAGCCCCACTGCGGCGTCACCCAGTTCTCCCCGGTGAGCGCCGTCCACGGCACGTTCCTGCGGCCCGCCAGCGGATGGTCGTGCCGGGCGAGCACGCAGATCGAGTCTTCGAACAAGCGCTGGACGCTCAAGTCCGGGTCCGTCCGCATGGGCGACAGACGCGAGAAGTAGAGGTCGAGCTGGCGAGCCTTCAAGAGTCCCAGCAGCACATCCTCGTCGGCTTCGCGGATCAGGACCATTGCGTCGAGCGGCGACGCGAACAGCTTGCCCAGGGCCGCCGAGAGGATTCCGGTCCCCCAGCCGCCTCCTCCCGCACCGATGCGCAGAGCCTGCTGCGAGCCGCGGGAGATGCTTTCGAGGTCTTCGGCGGCGAGGCTCAGTTCCCCGAAGATCGCACTCGCGCGCTTCACGAGGCTCGATCCGTGGGTCGTGAGCGTCGCGCCCCGGGACGTGCGATCGAACAGGCGAACCCCGAGCGAATGCTCCAGTTCGCCGATCGCGGCCGTCACCGCCGGCTGCGTCAGGTGGAGTTCACGCGCCGCCTTCCGGAAACTCCCCTGCTCGGCTACCGCCACAAGAACGCGCAGTTCGCGCAGCTTGACCTGCCGCCCCAGCCGCTCCCGCCATTCGCCCGGAATCATCGAGCTGTCCACCCGAAACGCGATAATCAATTTTAATCACATAGTTCAAACAAGTGCTCGCCCGGAACCGGACGGACGGCCTGCCGCACGCTACGGTCCCTGCGGCCCCCGGCTCGCGGCCAGGCGACGACCCAGACGACAGCGGGAACCCAAGCACGTGAATCGGGAGCCGCGGAATCCGGAAGCGCGTGACGCAGGCGGACCGCTGCGCCGGAAGGGCGCAGTAGGCGAGCGGCTGCGGTCGCCGCGGAGGCGCGCGACAAGGCACGGTCCGCCGCGGACCGAGTCCGAAACGGCCCGCTGACACCCGGAAGCTACTGCGGCATCGACAAGCGCTTCACGCCGGCGATGAACCGCGACAGGGTCCGCGACAGGACGCCCCTGGGGATCATTGCCTCGACGAGCTGGAACCGGCCGCGCGTCGCGTGCGCCCGCGCGAGGGCCGCCGCGAGTTCGCGCCGGGTGTGCACCCGCACGCCGTCGCCGCCCAATGAGGACGCCATCTCGGCGAACTTCCAGTCGCCCAGGTCGTTGAACCCGGACTCCGGCTGGAACGTGCGCAGCATCTCCCAGCTCGCGTTGTTGAACACGATCACGATCG
>CAYNTN010000237.1:3815-4965 GCA_964399995.1 uncultured Ignavibacteriaceae bacterium | reverse complement strand
CAAACTTTACAAACTTTACAAACTTTACGAACTTTACAAACTTTACAAACTTTACGAACTTTACAAACTTTACAAACTTTACAAACTTTACAAACTTTACAAACTTTACAAACTTAATTACGAAATTTTAAACAAGTTAAAGGGGTTTTATAAACGTTGGAAAAAATTATAAAAAAGGGATACCGAGGAAAGAATTTGATTAAAAATTCTGCAAATCCATCTATTGAAAAACTTCCCGACACACAAAATCAAACAGATCTAAGGCAGATTCCGATAGATAAAGTCGGGGTTAAGAATTTAAGATATCCCATTGCTGTAAAAGATAAGAAAAATATTTTTCAGCATACAATAGCGACAATAGCCATGACAGTTGACTTGCCTCATGAATTCAAAGGCACTCATATGAGCAGATTTGTTGAGATTCTGCAGAGTAAGGACAGGGAGATACATGTTGATTCGATAGATAAAATATTAATTGAGATGCAGTCGCGGCTGAAAGCAAATGCATCACATATAGAGATTGAGTTTCCTTATTTTATGGAAAAGAAAGCACCTGCTACCGGTAAACCTTCTTTACTCGATTATGTTGCTAAATTCCATGCTGTAAGGAACAGAGATAAAAAAGATTTTATCCTAAGTGTTAAAGTGCAGGTTACCACTCTTTGCCCATGTTCCAAAAACATTTCAAAATACGGAGCTCATAATCAGAGGGGGGAAGTAACTGTTTCGATAAGATTTAAAGATACAGTCTGGATTGAAGATCTCATAGAAATTGTAGAAAGCAGTGCAAGCTCAGAGCTATATTCGCTATTAAAGAGGGAAGACGAGAAATTTGTTACCGAAAGAGCTTACGAAAATCCTGTTTTTGTTGAAGATCTTGTGAGAAATGTAGTTTTAAAATTAAAATCTAATGAGAACATAACTTGGTTTATTGTTGAGGCTGAAAACTTTGAAAGCATACACAATCACAATGCTTATGCTCAGATCGAGTCACACAATATATTTACAAACGGTCATTCGGACGATTACATTATAAACCGGTATTAAGTTTTGATTCGTAAGATTCGTAAGATTTGGTAAGATTCGTAAGATTTATAAGATTCGTAAGATTTATAAGATTCGTAAGATTTATAAGATTCGTAAGATTTAT
>CAYNTN010000237.1:0-3715 GCA_964399995.1 uncultured Ignavibacteriaceae bacterium | reverse complement strand
TAAGATTCGTAAGATTTATAAGATTCGTAAGATTTATAAGATTCGTAAGATTTATTTGTAAGATTTGTAAGATTCAAATGTAAATCTAATACTCAGATAAATCTTATGAATCTTACAAATCTTATGGATCTTACAAATCTTATGAATCTTATGAATCTTACGAATCCTATTTTATCTTTTAATAGAAAATCAAAATGAGTATATTTTATATAAATCAATTTAAATCAATCGAATAATAATGAGAAATAGCTCTAAAACAGTAAGATTTTCAATAATTTTACTTTCCTTAATTACTATTATTGCTGTTAATACAGCAAGTGCACAATCAGCTCCGGGAGTTTCAGCCATCCCGAACAAAAAATCATACAGTCCGGGCGAATCCGGAGTTCTGACGATCAGTTTCAAGACAGGATCGAAGGTAAAGATACCTAAAGATCCTGAAGTAACTGTAAATCTGAGCGGTGATATTGAAGCCGGTGGATTGCAGGATTATTCAGGAGGTGAAGGGGATTATATAAGCGGATCAAAGGTGAAATATAATTTTACAGTTCCCGGCGGAGCAGCAAGCGGCTCGACGATCACAATATCAGGAAGCGTAAAATTCGGATACTGTACCGTCACGGATGGAGTTTGCAAAATCGGGAATAAAGATTTTACAGCGAAGATAAAAGTGAAATGATAATTGATAATTGATAGTTGATAGTTAGTAAGTTTAATAAGTTAGAATTTAATAACAAAACGATTAACGATTAACGAGTATACGATTAACGATTAACAATTGTGTTAGAAGTAAAAACCACAATGAATTAAATGAGAGATGCATATTACTTTTTTTCCGATGTTCATCTGGGACTAGAATCTAAAGAAAAGGAAAAGTTAAAGGAATCGAAGGTTGTTGAGTTTTTATCTGAAGCTAAAAAAGATGCTAAAGAGATCTTCATAGTCGGAGATCTTTTTGATTGTTGGATCGAGTATAAGAAGGTTGTTCCGAAAGGTTATTACAAGCTTTTTACAAAAATTGCAGAGCTTACTGAAAACGGTATAAAGATAAATTATATAGCAGGTAACCACGATTTCTGGAAGGGCAGTTTTTTTAGTGATGAATTCGGAATTGAAATATGTCATGATCACATTGAAAGGGAAATTGAGGGAAAGAAATTTTTCATTCACCACGGAGACGGTTTTGCCAATAAGGACCTGGGTTATAAAATAATAAAGAAAGTCTTAAGGAATAACATTAGCCAGAGATTGTATTCATGGGTTCATCCGGACATCGGCTTATGGCTGGCTAAAGGAACTTCGGAAACCTCGAGAAATCATACAAACGAAAAAGATTATTCGGAACAGGACGGGATGAAGCAATACGGATTTAAGAAGATTGATGAAGGGTTCGATTATATAATTATGGGTCACAGGCATAAGCCGCAGATTTTCACTCACGGAAAAGGATTTTATATAAACCTCGGGGACTGGATAGATTATTTTACTTACGGGGTATTTAAGAATAATGAATTTGAGCTGAAGAAGTTTTATGATTACCGTCAATCGTGAATTTTTCAAAATAAATCCTTGTTTTAACCGGGTGAATTTCAAATCGATTTTGAGAGTTGTGAAATTAAAAGACAAAATTTTTATTAACAAAAGCAGCACCACAGGCAACAAAGGCAAAATTAAATTTGGCAAACAACAATAAATACAACGACGAAGAGTTAAATAAATATTTCTCCGACAAAGAATACCGTAAGAAGAAGCTTCGTAAAAAAAATAATACAAACAATTTTTTTAAGATAATAACCCTGGTAATTCTGATATGCATTGGAATATTCGCCGGGTATCTGATCTATCTCTCACAAGGTTTACCTTCACTGGCAGAGCTTGAAAATCCTAAACTCGAAGAGGCGACAAAGATATATTCATCTGATGGTGAGTTAATAGATAAATTCTATCTTAAGAACAGAACCAAGGTAACACTGGATAACATTCCCAAGGAAATGATAGAAGCTCTGATTGCAACCGAAGACCAGAAGTTTTACGATCACTGGGGAGTTGATATTGACAGGATATTCAAGGCTTTTTTCAAGAATGTACTGAGCGGAAGTCTTACTAAGGAAGGAGCTTCAACCATCACACAGCAGCTTGCAAGAAATCTTTACAAAGACATAGGTAATGAAGTTTCACTCAACCGAAAGCTTCGTGAGGCGATGACAGCAGTACAGGTTGAAAGAACATATACAAAAGAGGAGATACTTGCTTACTATCTTAACACAGTTTATTTCGGCAAAGGAGCATACGGAATAGAAGCTGCAGCACAGACGTATTTCAATAAAAATTCAAAAGATTTAACACTCGATGAATGTGCTTTGCTTGTAGGAGTACTGAAGTCACCGACTAATTATGATCCCGTGGATCAGCCGGAAGCTGCCCTGAAAAGAAGAAATCTCGTTCTTAATGAAATGTATGATCTGGATTTTATTTCAAAAGAGAATCTGAATGTTGCATTAAATGATCCTATAAAAATTACATTTAAAAAAGATTATGTCACTTTTAATTCACCTGCTCCTCAATTTACGGAATATGTAAGGCAATTACTGGAAAAGAAAGCCGAGCAATACGGTTACGATCTTTACCGGGACGGTTTAAAGATTTATACTTCCCTCGATTCGAGATTTCAGAAACATGCCGTCAGCGCAGTTAAAAATCAGTTAATTCCGTTTCAAAAAGCATTCAGCGGATACTGGAACTGGAATTCAAACAGGAATATCTTAGAAGATAATTTAGATAAAACAATAAAACAATCTGATGATTATAAAAAAGCAAAGACTGAAGAAGAACGGACAAAGATTTATAATAAGCTGAAAGTCAATAAGGCTTTTATAGATTCAGTAAAGATTACGGCGACAACAGTACAGATAGGTTTTGTAGTAATGAATCCCAAGACAGGCGAGATCAAAGCAATGGTCGGAGCGAATCCGAATACAACATTTAAATACGGACTAAATCACGTTACCCAGATAAAGAGACAGCCGGGTTCATCATTTAAACCGTTCATTTATACATCAGCTATATTGAACGGATATTCTCCTGGATATATGATTTCAAATGATCCTATAGTTGTAAACATCGGCGGAAATGTCTGGTCTCCTAAAGGCGGAGGTACGGGAGGTAGAATGACAATGCGTGACGGAATAGCAAATTCAGTGAACGTTATTGCTGTCAGAACTGCCATGGATATTGCGCCATTGGATAAAGTAATAAAATTAGCTCACGATATGGGTATAAATTCCGAGCTTCCGAATGTTTTATCATTACCTCTCGGAGTAGGGGAAGTCAGTCCTCTTGAAATGACAAATGCTTACGGAACAATTGCAAATGAAGGAATCTGGGTAGAGCCGATAGCCATATTAAAAATAGAAGACCGTAATGGAAAAGTCATAGAGGAGTTCCATCCGGAAACAAGGGAAGTATTCAGCGAAGACGTAGCATATGTAATGAGTGACATGATGGAAGATGTAATTGATCACGGTACGGCAGCAAGCATAAGACAGTACTTTCACAGACCGGCAGCCGGAAAGACAGGTACGACACAGAGTTTTGGTGATGCATGGTTTGTAGGATATACACCTCAGTTTGTGGCAGGAGTCTGGTTAGGATTTGATGATGCAAGAATAAAGTTTGGCGGTGCATACGGTCAGGGAGGAAGAGCTGCTGCTCCGAT
>CAYNTN010000236.1:0-4973 GCA_964399995.1 uncultured Ignavibacteriaceae bacterium | reverse complement strand
AAGGAATATTTTAACGATTATTTTATTATTTAAAAATATTTTGGACAGCATTGAACATAATAAAACCCTGATCATCAATTGTAAACTTATTATTAATGAAAAAATTTAATCCCGGAATAATAGTTTTTGTTTTATTCATTCTTTTTTATAAAGCGAATGCTCAAACTTCCGGTGATGAATTCGAATTAACAGAAAGCACTCCTTCCGAAACAATCCTGGAGCAGTCTGCTCTGCCCAGAACTCTTGATGTCTGGCTGAAAATGATAAATGACGCAAAGGAAAACATAGACATAGAGACATTTTATTTTTCAAATGAAAATAATCAGCCTCTTGAAGAAATTATTACTGCAATAAAAAATGCCGCAACACGTGGAGTACAGGTGAGAATAATTGTTGACTCAAGTTTCTATTACAGCAACGATGAAAAGTCAGTTGATGAATTAAAGGGGATTCAGAATATTTCCATTAAAAAAATTCCTCTTGGAAATCTTGCAGGAGGAGTAATGCATGCTAAATACTTTATAGTTGACAGGCAGAATTTATTTTTAGGCAGTCAGAATATGGACTGGCGAGCGCTGATTCACATTCATGAAATAGGAGCCAGGGTAAAAAACAAAGAGTTAGCCAGGACATTTCAGGAGGTTTTTGAAACTGACTGGAAGCTTTGTGACGGGAATAACTCCGGATTGATAAATCAGGCACCTAATTTTTTTGTCAACTCAACAAAACCTGTTGCACTGAACTCAGAGGATTTCGGAGAAATAATTATATACCCTGCATTCAGTCCACCTGAATTAAACATGAGCGGATTGAGTTCAGAAGAAGAGGAGCTTTTAAAAATCTTAAGGAATACAAAAGACAGCTTGTCAGTACAAATGTATTCTTATTCTCCGAAATCAAGGAATGGGGAGAATTATTATGACAAAATAGATAATGAACTGAGAAACGCAGCTTCAAAGGGAGTGAAAATTAAAATTATATTTTCCGATTGGTCAATAAAAGATCCTGCCACTGAATTCATCAAAAATTTATCAACAGTGAAGAACATTGAGATAAAGTTCAGCACTATCCCTCAATACAGCGGCGGTTTCATACCTTATTCAAGAGTTGATCACTGCAAGTATTTTTTATCCGATAATAAAATTTCATGGATCAGCACATCTAATTGGGAACGGGGATACTTTTATGATTGCAGAAATACCACTTTGATAATTGACAATTCAAAAGTTAATTCCGAATTAAGAAAAGTATTTTACAGAAGCTGGGACGGAGATATTACAAAGGCAGTTGATGTGCATAAACAATATGAAAGTGTGAAGAAAAAATAATGCAATTCAGCTTGAAACATATAATAGTAACAAACAATTAAAATCATTTTTATTTTAAATATCTAAAAATGTAAATACTTGTTCCAAGCCTGACATAAATTTTATTTATTGACAATGGAATATATAATAAATAACTTGATTAAAATTTAATTAACAATATTTCAACACTAAAAAAATCAAACTATGAAAAAAATTATTCTTATTTTTTCCATTCTGACCATCATTCTGTGCAACAATTCATTTGCTCAGGATATCAACAACGATATTGATCCAAATGCTTCAAAGGTCAAAGGTACAGGTGTTAACACCGAAGCAATTTTTGACATTCTGAGAAATTACAATGTTGATTCTTTAATTACAATTGCTCAGGGTTACGGAGTTGTATGGACAGGTAACTATTATATTGTTAGTCATTTCAGTGCAAATCAGCTTTTTAAAATAAGTGCAAACTGGACTCTCATACAGGGACCTATTACAATTGCCAATTCCACACTTCCTGCTTCACAGGGATTCAGAGATATGGAATTTGCAAGAGGTTTTTTATGGGGTGTTGCAGCGGCAACTACTTCTAACAGAATCTACAAAGTAGACACTGCTACATTTACGCAGGTAGGAGTAATTAATTTGCCTACCGGTATTTCACCAAGGGATCTTGCATGGGATCCTGTAAGAAACGGTTTCTGGACAAGTACAAGTAGTTTTGCGGGAAATTTACAATGTTATGATACAAACGGAGTAGCAATATCAGGAGCACTGATACCAACTGTAGCAGGCGGATTTTATGGAATTGCTTATGACGGAGTAACAGCAGGTGGTCCTTATCTTTGGTTGGCAAAAGACCCTATTCCCACTGGACCAAGCATAACCGGGTTGGTAAGATTTAATATTGCTGCAGCTCCAATTCGGTTAGATTCAGCTGTAATCACTATCCCATTGACTACAGGAGCTCCCCTTGCTTCAGGAGGACTTGATTTCAGATCAAACTTAATTCCGGGAAAGACTACTTTGATCGGATTAGTACAGGGTACACCTGACAGAGTTGTTGTATATGAGGTTGGATCGACCGGTCCACCTCCGGGAGGCACAATTACAGTCAGCAGAAACGGAATATATAAATCCATTCCGGAAAACGGAGGCAATAATAATCCTATGTTGGATACAATTACTGTTTCAGGAATTCCTTCAGGTAATGTAATCAAGAAAATTTCAGTTAAAATTGATACTGTAACGCATACATGGATTGGAGATTTAAGATTTTGGTTAACTCATAATACGGCTGTAGATACAATAATCAGCAGAATTGGCTGGACGGGCACCGGATTCGGAAACAGCTGCGACAATTTTATCGGAACATATTTAATTGATTCAGTTGGTCCTATTAATATTCAGAATATACCATCTGCTTGTGTAGGAGGATCACAGTCACAGACAACAGGGACATTTAATCCGAAAGCACCGCTTAATGTATTTAATAATACCGGGGATCCCAACGGATTGTATATATTAAGAATAAGTGACAATGCAGCAGGTGATACCGGAGCCCTTAAAGCATGGAGTGTTACAATAGAGTACGGAATACCATTAGGAATTTCGAATAACACAAATTTAGCCAGCGAGTACAAGTTATCTCAGAACTATCCAAATCCTTTCAATCCGTCTACTAAGATAGACTTCTCAATTCCGAAATCAGGACATGTTACAATAAAAGTCTTTGATATCATTGGAAAAGAAGTTGCAACTTTGATTAATGAATACAGGAATGCCGGCAATCATGAGATTACTTTCAATGGGTCAAACTTATCCAGCGGAATGTATTTTTACAGAATTGAAGCTGGTAACTTTGTGCAAACAAAGAAAATGTCATTACTGAAATAAGATAGCCAGTTATATTAATAAAACTAAGCCTGTGAATGAATCATTCACAGGCTTTTTTGTTTCAACATCTGCAAAAATCATTTTAGAATAACTGCAAATTCAAATCCCGAATAATAAAAAAAGACTCTTAAAATTAATTAAAAGTCTTATTTTCTTGTGCCCGGGATCGGAATCGAACCGATACTGCCTTTACAGGCAACAGGATTTTAAGTCCTGCGCGTCTACCAGTTCCGCCACCCGGGCAACCGGAGAAATGCAAAATAATATCTTTAATTTTTATTTACCACTCCAAAAAATTAACAGCAGAAGATAAAAGAAGATAAATGAAGATAACGAAGATAACATATGCAATAATACCAATAGTACAGAATTGTACATATAACACTGCTTCATTAGTGGTTTGTAATTAATTTTATAAAACTATATTTTTGCTCTCATTAAAATTTCAGGGCGATTAGCTCAATTGGCTAGAGCACCTCGCTTACACCGAGGGGGTTTGAGGTTCGAGTCCTTAATCGCCCACTAACTGATTCGTAAGATTCGTAAGATTTGTAAGATTCGTAAGATTCATAAGATTTATAAGATTTATAGGATTTTGAATAATCTTGAAGATTGATAACAATCAATAATCCTGACAAATCTAATGAATCTTAGAAATCACGAATCTTACTAATCTTACAAATCTTACGAATCTTACAAATCCTACAAATCTTACAATCCAATAGATGAACAGCAAAATTCTGTTTCTTTCATCTCTTGTCTTAATCTTTATATTAAATTTTTTTACAGATCAGATTGACCCGTATTATTACACAATATTAATTTACATCGGTATTAATATTATTCTTGCAACAAGTTTAAATCTCATTAACGGGTATACCGGGCAGTTCTCTTTAGGTCATGCAGGATTTATGGCTATTGGAGGATATCTGTCGATAGCTTTATCAACTTACTTCGCTCCTTTTTTTATAAATACATTCGGGAACGGATTATCAGGACAAACAATTTCTTTTATAATTGTTCTTATTCTGGGTGGAATTGCTGCGGCAATAGCAGGGATAGTGGTTGGAGTACCTTCTCTCAGATTAAAGGGAGACTATCTTGCTATTACAACCCTGGGTTTCGCTGAAATTATAAGAGTTATCATTCAAAGTCTTGAAGTTGTAGGAGCGTCTCAGGGATTCAGAGGAGCTTATATTTTTGAAAACGGTGTAAAAGCAGCACAGATTCCCGCTGATTTGGCTAATGTGCCGTATGTTTTTTATTCTGTTCCGAAGTATACTAATTTTTTCTGGACATTTACTTTTGTCGCTATAATTATTTATTTCATTCACAATCTGATTAACTCTACTTACGGCAGGGGATTTTTAGCAGTAAAGGATGATGAAGTCGCGGCCGAATCAATGGGTGTGAATACAACAAAGTTTAAAGTAATAGCATTTGTGAGCGGCGCATTCTTTGCAGGGATTGCAGGAGCGTTATACGGACACTTCAATCTGTACCTGAATCCTGAGGACTTTAATTTTCTGAAATCGGTTGAGATTGTTGTAATGGTGATTCTCGGAGGAATGGGAAGTATGATAGGAGTTATTATTGCGGCTGTTTTGCTGACAATATTACCGGAACTCCTGAGAACCGTTTCAGAATACAGAATGATTATTTATTCTTTACTACTAATAATAATGATGCTTACAAGACCACAGGGATTGTTTGGAGTATCGCTGAGAAGAAAGAAGATAAAAGTTAAAAGTTGAAAGTTAAAAGTTAAAA
>CAYNTN010000235.1:0-5015 GCA_964399995.1 uncultured Ignavibacteriaceae bacterium | reverse complement strand
TGAACTTTATGAACTTTATGAACTTTATGAACTTTATGAACTTTATGAACTTTATAAACTTTATAAACTTTATAAACTACCTTTTCAGTTTCGGATCAAAAGCATCCCTCAATCCGTCACCGAGAAGATTCACTGAGAAAACTGTTATCATAATGGCAAGTGAAGGGAATATGGCAAGTCCCCAGTTTGTCCCTACTACAATATATTTATATCCGTCAAAGATCATTTGTCCCCAGCTGGCAGTCGGCGGCTGTACTCCAAGACCGAGAAAGCTCAGACTTGCTTCAAAAATTATGGCTGCTGCAACTCCGACTGTTCCGGTTACAATTACAGGTCCGATGCAATTTGGAAGTATGTGACGGATAATTACTCTTGCTGGCTTGAATCCGACAGCTTTCGTTGCTTCGACAAATTCAGTTTCGCGAAGAGAAAAAAATTGTCCTCTGACTATCCTTGCAATATCTACCCAGCCGGTCAGACCGATTGCTACAAATGCCTGCCATAATCCTTTTCCAAGAACTACCGACAAGGCTATTATTAAAAGTATTGCAGGGAAAGCAAACACCACGTTCACTAGCCACATTACAACAGCATCCGTCTTACCTCTGAAATATCCTGCCATAGAACCAAGAACCAGACCTATAAAAATTGAAATACTTTCAGATATTAAGCCTACGGATAAGCTTACCCTGCTGCCATAAATCAGTCTGCTCAGTACATCTCTGCCGAATCTGTCTGTACCGAGATAATACTTGATTTTTTTAATCCATCCATCATTTGATTTTAAAAGTTCAGAAGTACTAATGCTTTCTTCCTTATCTTCAAAATTTATGTAATATACAATTCCGTTTTCTTCCTTCACAAAAGATTTAATAGGAATATAATTATTTTCATCCGGATTATTTTCATTTGGTTTTTTAACCAGAGCCTCACCTTCAAATCCAACTGGTTTTGCGGAGTATTCAAGAATCTGCTGATTGGGATTGAAAGGTGAAATGAGAGGTGCAGTCAAAGCAACAAGGGAGAGAAAAATTAAAACCCATAGTCCAAGCATTGCAAGCTTGTTGCGTTTTAATCTTTTCCATGAATAGTAATACAGGTTATGACTCCTTTCGTCCTGTATGACTTCATCCGCGACTATTGCTGTTTCCGGCTGCAAAAAATAAGAATTAAAAAATTAAGAATTAAGAATTTCAATTTAGAACTGTTAACTGCTAACTGTTAACTGCTAACTGATCTTCACCTTTGGATCAAGCATCGCATAAACTATATCAACAAAAAAATTAATTATAACAAACACAATAGCGCTGAAAAGTACCGTTCCCTGGATCATAGGAAAATCCAACTTGAAAATTGCATCTACTGCAAGAAGACCAATTCCCGGCCAGTTAAAAATGTATTCAATGAAGAATACTCCGCCAAGTGTAGCAGCAAGAGATGCGCTGATTGTAGTTACTACAGGATTCAGAGCATTTCTCAATGTATGTTTAAATATTACTGAAGATGAACTAAGTCCCTTAGCTTTTGCTGTTCGTACATAATCCATGCTCATAACATCAAGCATTGAAGAGCGGGTAATTCTGGCTGTAATTGCCAGCGGTCTCAATGCAAGTGTCAGCATAGGCAGTACGAGATACTGCCAGCCTCCTGTGATATAACCTGAAATCGGAAACCACTTTAACAAATGACCAAAAACCAGAGCCATTACAAGTCCGAAAGCAAATGATGGAAATGAAATTCCAAATAAAGCAAAAATCATGGATGCATTATCGACGAATGTATATTTTTTTGTTGCCGAAATGATACCTATTAAAACTCCGGTAATAGATGAAATAAATAATGCGCTGAATGCAAGTAAAGCAGTTGCAGGAAGTTTTTCTAAAATTGTCTGGACAACTTGCCTGTTTGAAGAATAAGAGCGGCCGAGATCACCCTGAAATGCATTTCCCATAAATCTGATGTATTGAATGTAAATGGGTTTATTTAATCCAAGCTCTTCTCTTACTGCTTCCACAGAGGACACATCAGCTCTTTGTCCAAGCATCATTCTTGCAGGATCACCGGGCAGGATGTAAAGTAAACAAAATGTTACAGTCAGAACTCCTATGATGATCAGAATAGAATAAAAAAGATTTCTAACTATGTATGTCCACATTGTTACAATTACTAATTACTAATTACGAATTAAAAATTAAAAGAATGACACCGTATGCACTTACTAACCGTTAACTGTTAACCGTTAACTGCTAACTGCTAACTGTTAACTAAAAAACCCGATACCTAAACCATTAGATACCGGGTTTGAAAAATTTAAACCAGCATTTAAATTTAATTTTCTATTACTCTTTTTGCTTTAAGATAAACTCTTGTATAGAATTCATCGTCAAGTGAGGCTACTGCTACACCGGTTTTTGATCCTGAATGAGCAAAGAAACCGTTTCCCAAATACATTCCGACATGAGTCACTCTTCCTTTCCTCATCGTATCAAAGAAAACCAAATCACCGAATTTAAGATCCGCCTTCTCAACAGGTACTCCGACACCGGATTGCTCAAGTGATGTTCTTGGTAATTCAATCCCTAATGCCTGATAGAACATTGTCTGAATAAAAGCCGAACAATCAATTCCGCGCTTTGAAGTTCCTCCCCACAGGTAAGGTGTGTTCATATATTCAATGAATTTGAACATAACTTCATCCTGCTCCATATTTCTTGCAAATTCCGAGCTCGAAATGAACCCGTCTAAACTGCTTGATATTGCTTCAAGATTGTTTTTGTTAATCGAGGTCTTGTTTTTTAAGGTGTTGGTGGATACTACTTCTACTGAGTTTGATCCATTAACATCTTTTCTTTGATTTTCATCCTGAGCTATATCGCTGGTTCCTGAACATCCGACTAAAAATATTACCGCTGATATAAGAGATAATAATAATCCGGATTGTCTTAGTTTAACCATTAACTAATCTCCTTTTTTAATTAATAAATAAGTCTTTTAAAAGAACTATAATGTTTTACTTGAAAAATGTTGGTTAAATTATAAATTTAAATCCTATTTATCAAGCCATAAATGTCTGAAATTAACTCTGTGCATCGGATCCAGAGCATACCCTTTTACATAAGGCTGGAGGAGCCTGTAATCCTCTTCATAGAAAATTAACAGCATTGGAGCCTGAGATGTTGCGATTTGTTCAGCCTGATAATATAAATCATATCTTGCCTTTTGATCAGTTGTTGCTATAGCTTTCTCGAAAAGAGCATCATACTCGGGATTTTGGTACCTCGTGCTGTTAATAGGGCTAATAGCTTTTGGATCTTTAGGGACATTCTTTCCATAATAAAGATTAAGAAAGTTTTCCGGGTCGGGGTAATCTGCTATCCATCCCAATCTAAAGAAATCCGCCCGCCCGGCATCTATATTGTCCAAATGCTGAGCGAACTGAATGATATTTAATTTCATGTTGACACCGATTTCTTTAAGCATATTTTGTATTGATTCGGCTAACTGGATATTTCTGTCACCTCCAGAATTTATTTGTAAAATAGCGTCAGGGAATCCTTTTCCGTTCGGGTAGCCGGCTTCTTCCATCAGCTGTTTTGCTTTCAGCAAATCAAAACCATAACCTTTGATTTTTTTAACGTCATAGTTCGGCATTGAAGGAGGAACTATTCCGTAAATTGCTCCCATATAACCCTGACCGTTTAAAACAAATTTCAGAATTTTGTCCCTGTCTATTGCATAGTTAAAAGCCTGCCGGACTTTTTCATTGTTGAAGATTTTTCCTGTTGTCAGAAATCCGTAAAACTGAAGTGAAAGTGAAGGTACTTTCTGTAAATAAAACTGTGCAAACTCAGGAGTAAGTGTTTTTTGGGGAGTTACTACAGATTTGAATGATTCATTTGGTATCCGGTAGCTTTCATCCAAATTGCCGTTTTGAAATTCAAGCATTTGCTGTGAAAGTTCTTTAAGAAATTTAAATTTAACATCTTCTACATACGGGAGTTGATTTCCATTAGCATCTTTTGCCCAGTAGTGTGGATTCTTTTTTAAGTTTAATTCAAGATCCGGAGTCCAGTTTACCAGCATAAACGGTCCGGTCCCTACGGGATTCTGAAAAAAATCTTTTCCGTACTGATCAACTGCTTCTTTCGGAACAATGTATGCAAAGCCAAGACACATATAATAAATAAATGGTCCGAAAGGTTTCTTTAACTGAATCTGAAAAGTTGAATCATCTTTAACTATGTATCCGGAAACATTTGTAAGCCTTGGCTCACGTGATTCCCTTCTTGCTGCCGAGACTTCTTCAAAAAACTCTGATGCACCTGAAACATAATTTTTATAATAATCAAAACCTAAGGTACCTGTTCTCGGATCGCAGACCCTGTCAAATGAATATTTTACGTCGCTTGCCTTAAACTCCCTTCCCTTCCCATTCGGAAAGCACGCGTTATCCTGAAACATAACTCCCTTCCTTAAATGAAATGTATATAAAAGTCCGTCTTCGGAAATTTCCCAACTCGTTGCAAGAGCCGGAACAAGCTGCAATGAAGAATCCAGATCGATAAGTAAATCATAAATCTGATGCGCAACATGATGAGAAACATTATCATTAATTCCAACAGGATCTAAGCTTCGCACATTTTCAAGTTCATTTATTCGGAATTGTCCTCCTCCCTTTATACCGCCTTTTAATTCAACCATATTAGCTGTCTCTTTCTTTCCGCATCCGAAAAAAGAAGCAAACACAAAAACTAAAATTACAACTGAAGTAATTTTTTTCATTTAGGGTATCTGTTTTATAAAATTTTTGTTAAGATAAAATTTAAAATTCAATAAATCTATTTAGAATTTTGAGTGAGGATAGGAAAGATCGTTGGTTAAATATTTTAGCAAAGCTTTACATCTATTTTACAAATCAGAATAAACTACTCAGTTACAACTTAACTTCTGCGCAAAATGTTAAGAATATTATTCAATAAATAATATTAGTTCTAGTCTTAAAAATATATTTTTAC
>CAYNTN010000234.1:0-5066 GCA_964399995.1 uncultured Ignavibacteriaceae bacterium | reverse complement strand
TGTTGATTTTAGATTTTTGATTTTTGATTTTAGATCGTTTATTATATTAACTATTAACTATTGACTATTCACGATTCACGATTCACGATTCACGATTCACGGTCCACTTTAAACTTTGAACTTTAAACTTTGAACTTAAGACGACTGATGAAAGATGAGACTCCACTGATGCGGCAATACAGGAAGATAAAGGAAAAATATCCTGATACGATTTTACTTTTCCGGATGGGTGATTTTTTTGAAACGTTTGAAGAAGATGCGATAACAACTTCTAAAGTTCTCGGAATTACTCTTACCAGACGTGCAAACGGGGCAGCTTCAGATGTTCCTCTCGCCGGATTTCCGCACCATGCGCTTGATAATTATCTGCCGAAGTTGGTCAAAGGCGGTTACAGAGTAGCTGTTTGCGAACAGCTTGAAGACCCGAAATATTCTAAAGGAATTGTTAAGCGGGATGTAATTGAAGTTGTCACGCCCGGAGCTAACTTTTCCGAAAAGCTTCTTGATCATAAGTCAAATAATTTTTTAGCAGCAGTTTATATTAAGGATAATGCTTGCGGGTTCTCATTTTGTGATGTTTCTACCGGAGAGTTTGCAACTTCCGAAATCCTGTTAAAAAATCTCGCAGAGCAGATTGACATAATCAATCCATCCGAAATTCTGATTTCAAAACGTGAGAAGGAGAAGGTCTATAAAGCACTCGATTACAATCCTGATGCGGCATTCAGCGAGCAGAAGAATAAGCTAGTTTTTACAAAAGTTGATGACTGGGTGTTTAATCTTGATTATGCAAAGGAAGTTCTCACAAATCATTTCGGAACTCAGTCACTGAAAGGATTCGGTATTGATGAATTTAAGGAAGGAATAATCGCAGCCGGATGTATTATGAATTATCTGAATGAAACACAGAAGAACAATCTTCCCCACGTAAAGAAAATTTACTGCTATGACTATTCGGATTACATAATTCTTGACCCTTCGACAAAAAGAAATCTTGAGATTACATCTTCAATGACAGAGGGAAGCCGCGAAGGTTCTCTGATTTCAATTCTCGATAAGACCCAGACAGCAATGGGTGGAAGGCTCATGAAGAAATGGATCTCAAGACCTTTGAAAAAAGAAGAGCAGATCAAAAAACGGCTGGAAGCCGTTAAAGAATTTTTTGAGAATAAAAACGAAAGAAAAAAGCTGATTGAAGATCTAAAGTCAGTTGCTGACCTCGAGCGTTTGTTGTCAAAAGTTTCGACGGGCAAGGCAGTTGCTCGGGACATTGTCCAGATGAAAATTTCCCTGAAGAAGATCATCGAGATTAAATCCAAGCTGGATAAATTTCATACTGCATCGGTTAAGGCATTAAAAAATAATCTGATCGAAACAGGCGAGCTTATTTTAAGGATAGAAAAATGTGTGAATGAAAATTTCATCAGCGGTATTGATTCATACGGTGTGATTAACAAGGGTTACAATAAAGAACTTGATGAGATTAAGGACATACTCATCAACGGCAAGACATGGATGGAGAATTTTCAAAGCAAAGAAAGAGCGCGTACAGGCATTGGTTCATTGAAAGTGGACTTCAATAAAGTTTTTGGATATTACATTGAGATTACAAAAGCCAATCTGGACAAAGCACCTGCAGATTATATAAGAAAGCAGACACTGGTAAATGCAGAGAGATATATAACGGAGGAACTCAAGGTTTATGAAGATAAGATCCTGAATGCAGAGGAAAAAATAAGTACTCTTGAGAGCAAGATCTTTCTTGAACTCAGAAATTATATCATTGAGTTTACGGATCCGATTCAAAGAAATGCTTTGATAGTAGCGACAATAGACGCATTGATTAGCTTTGCCGAAGTATCGGAAATTTACAAATATGTAATGCCGGAAATCAACGAATCCGATAAGCTTGAGATTAAGGAAGGCAGACATCCGGTAATTGAGCGCATGCTGCCTCCGGGAGAAAAGTACATTGCAAATGATACTGCTGTGGACACCGAGAATAATCAGATACTCATTATCACAGGTCCTAATATGAGCGGTAAGTCGAGTTACTTAAGACAGGTCGGATTGATTGTGCTTCTTGCTCAGATAGGATGTTTTGTTCCTGCGAGAAGTGCAGCAATCGGAATCGTAGATAAAATTTTTACAAGAGTCGGAGCCTCGGATAATATTTCAAAAGGAGAGAGTACATTTCTTGTTGAGATGCATGAGGCAGCTAACATACTCAACAATACAACCGGAAAGAGTTTGATACTGCTTGATGAAATAGGCAGAGGAACAAGCACTTACGACGGTATCTCCATTGCCTGGGCAATGACAGAATATCTTCATGAAAATCCGAATGTAAGAGCTAAGACATTGTTTGCTACTCACTATCATGAACTCAATGCGCTTGCCGATATTTATAACAGAATTAAAAACTTCAGAGTGGAAGTTCGTGAATATAATGATAAAGTAATTTTTCTCAGACGAATAGCCGAAGGAACTGCGGATCACAGTTACGGAATACAGGTCGCTCAAATGGCAGGGCTACCGGAATCAGTTACCAACAGAGCAAAGGAAATTCTTCGTTCGCTTGAAGATAAGGAATATAAGAGAAAGAACAAGGATGAGTTTCAGATCAGTATGTTTGAGTCGGCAGTGACTGAGTTTCGAGATGAAGCTTTGAGAAAGATGCTTGAGGAAGTTGATATAAATAATATTACTCCGCTTGATGCGATGAATGTGCTGAAGAAGATGAAAGATGATTTGAAGTGAATTTTTTTTAAACCACATAGATAAATAGAAACATCGTATTGAATTTCATTTATTATTATGAATGGAGATGGTATGACAAAGAAATATTTAGATGAACTAACATATAATGTGATAGGAGCTATCATCGAGGTACAGAAATCATTGGGACCGGGATTATTGGAAAGTATCTATCATGTTTGTCTTAAACACGAGTTCGGACTGAGGAAAATTAAATTCAAATCTGAACTACAAATTCCTGTTTTATTTAAAGGAATTACAATGGATATAAATTTAAGATGTGACTTGTTTGTTGAAGATTGTTTGGTTTTAGAACTAAAAACCGTAGAAGCATTTTCCTCAATTCACAAAGCACAACTATTAACATATATGAGACTTTTACAAGCTCCAAAAGGGATTCTTATCAACTTTAATTGTGCGAATATTTTTAAAGATGGGCAAAAAACTTTTGTGAATGAGTTTTTTCGTACTCTTCCGGATGAGTAAATTTCATATTTTTAATTTGTGATAATTATTAAATTTTTTAAACTTTATTCTAAAATATCTATGTGCCTATGTGGTTAAAAACATTAATATACTCTTAATTATTATTTCAAGAAATTTTCTAACAAAATATTAAATAATTAACCATGAACAGTGAATTACCAAAAACCTTAAAAGAGCTAAGGCAGAAGTACGGTCCGATTCCGAATTTTAACGCCTACTACAAAAAAAATCTCACCAATCTTAACAAACTTGCTCTTTGGATAACGGATAATGTCGGGAGCATGGGTTTCTTCCTGATAATATTTATATGGACAATAGTGTGGCTCAGCTGGAACACACTGGCGCCGGTGGATTTAAGATTTGATCCGTTTCCGGGATTTGTACTTTGGCTGTTTATTTCGAATGTGATACAGATTTTTTTGATGCCGCTTCTTATGATCGGGCAGAATATGCAGTCGGCGCATGCGGATGCAAGAGCGCAGTCTGATTTTGAAGTTAATACAAAAGCCGAAGCAGAGATCGAGGCGATACTTCAGCATCTCGAAAATCAGAATGCTCTAATACTCGAAATACTGGGAAAGATTGAGAACAAAAAAACGGATTGAAATTATTTTTTTTTCTTTCTGGAAACAATTATTTCACCCGTCTCCGCATTTACTCTTATCTGTGCTTTGCCTGATTTTATGAACAGCCAGAAGCTGTATTCCCAGACATTCTTGCCTTTAGTCAGATTCCATTTGAGTGTCTTCATTCCGGTATGCATCTCAGCAGACTTTTGAGCTTCTGAAAAAGGTATAAAATTACCGCCGGGTTTAATTTCATAATTGAAAGGTCCTTCTTCTGATTCAATTCTAAGCAGGGAATTATCGAAAGCTGATAATTCTACTTTTAAGTATCCGCGATCTTTAGTAATGATGTCAATTTTCCAGACAGGAATATCTTTCCTGAATTTCTGCTCGGCTTTGGTAATAAAACCTTCACAAAGAGAGGACGAGTAAGCTATTGCTTCCTTGATGTCAGTTAACTTAACGATATTTGTGTCAAGAAACTTATAATGGGTTTGAGTATATTTGCTCTGTTCACAGATACCTTTAATTGTAAAACAGAAAAACAAAATAACAATTAACATACATTTTCGTTGAGTAGTCATAGTTTCTCCTTTTAATTTTTACAGTTTCAATTTAAATTTTTTTGAAATAAAAATAAAACCCATTAATTTATGAGTGACTTACAATCAAAATTAGAGCAGGTCAAATCGAATGAAACCTGGCTAGAGAAAATCAAAAGATATATCCCCGGATATGACGGATATGTCAACCGTGATAACTCCCGTGAACTGGATACTCAGCTGAGGACAAAGCTTGCGAATAAACTTGAAGAAAATAAAACTAAACTTAAAAATATCGTTCTTGCACTTTCAAGGGACGGAAAGTTGCTGGAAACAGGCGATCTTGAAAAGTTAGAGAAGAAAAATGAAAATGCCATTGCAAAGTTCAAGTCGGCAGCGCGAGGTTACAGCGGCTTGTTTGATGTAACAAAGATAGGAGATTCTAAGCTGAATCAGATTTATGAATTCGATTACAATTTGTTTTCTTATGTAGAAAATCTCAATAAGGGATTTGCGGATCTTGAAACGAAAGCAAATGCAAAGGAAGATTTGAAAAATCATATACAGCAGATTTCTCAGTCTCTCGATGACCTCTTAAAAAAATTCGATGAGAGAGAAGATATTCTTAGGAGTTAAGAATTAGGAATTAAGAATTAGGAGTTAAATTGTCATAAGTGAAATTCATCTCAAAATGGTAAGAAAATTAATGTGCTAA
>CAYNTN010000233.1:0-5096 GCA_964399995.1 uncultured Ignavibacteriaceae bacterium | reverse complement strand
GAATGACAAATTTATTGGCTTTATTTATGAAAATATATTTCAAAATAATAAAACAAACCCACTGCATTTCATATAGAACCCTTTTTTTGGACTAACGTTTTGACTCTTAGATAACATTGTTGAGAATTGAATAAATCCGATGTAAATTTAATTAATTCAAATTAATGCTATTCCCGTTTTTCCTCTTGCAAATCTGAGTCATTTATCTCATCTTAATTTCCCAAAATTCAGTAACTAAATTAAAATTAATACAATCATGAAAAAAACTGAGGGCGAAATTCTTGCTGAAGTTTACGAAAAAGTCCGGGGGCTTTCAAAAATGTTTATCTCGGGCTTAAAAGATCTTGATATTGACAGGCGTCTTGAAATAGACGGCATTAAATTTAACAATGCACGGTGGATCATGGCTCATCTTGTCTGGACTGAACATACTCTAATTGTCAAGGGAGTAGCCGGAGAAGACATGAAAATTGACTGGCTGAATGAGTATGGATTCGGTACTGATCCTGAGAATATTACAATCAAACCTGATTATGAGGAGATCTTAAATAAAATGGAGGATGTTCATGCAAAAGCCATACAGATTATAAGAATGCTTACCGATGAACAACTTGAAGAGGATAACCTAATGAATGCAAGTTTCGGAGGGTCAAAAAGTAAACGTAATTTAATCACACACGTTATCCGTCACGAGCCAATGCATATCGGACAGATTTCCTGGATATTAAAATCAAACGGAGTTTCATACGCTTGATTTATTTAATCTGACTGAAGTTATTTAGTTAAAATTTCAGAAATTGTTTAAAATTCATAAAATATTTTCAAAAAGAGATTAAAAAATGAGGAATTTTCATCAAAAACTGTTAAAAACAGTTTATTGATTTTGCAAAGGCAATTGCCTATTTTGAAATAAATATAAAATTAAACAAATCTTAAAGAAATCACTATTTAATGGCAACAACTTCAGACTTAAAATCAGGTGTTATTATTAATTTTAATAACGATTTACACTCTATTGTAGCAGTTGAACACAGAACTCCGGGAAATTTGAGGGCTTTTTACCAGGTAAAGATGAAAAATCTGAAAAACGGTAAAATAATCGAAAACAGATTCCGTTCAGGCGAAGAAGTAAAAATTGAACGTCTGGAATCGGGAAATTACCAATTTTTATACAGGGACGGCAATGATTATGTTTTCATGGATAATGAATCATATGAACAGATTAACATACCTGAAGAATTAATCGGAAAAAGCGGAAGTTTTATTAAAGAGGGAGAAACTGTGCAGATATATTTTCATAATTCAAAGCCGCTTTCGGTTGAAATTCCTACACATGTCTATTTAAAAGTTGCTTCAGCTCCTCCGGGAGTCAAAGGCGATACGGCGACAAATGCAACTAAAGTAGTAACTCTGGAAACAGGCGCCAACGTAAATGCTCCGTTATTTATAAATGAAGGAGATGTGCTTAGAATCGATTCAAGAACCGGGGAATACATAGAAAGAGCAAAAATATAACTCTCAAAACCATAATTAAAATCATACATTTATGAAAATGGATTTAAATTATATTAAAAAACTCATCAAGATACTTGATACAAGCAATGTTGCGGAGATTGAAATTGAAGAGGAAGGAACAAAACTCAGACTTTCGAAACCAAAAGCAAAGCTTCCGGCAGGAATATCACCCATGAGTTTTACACCGGTTCATAATATCAATCCGGCTGAAAATATAGTCGCAGGTTTAAATTCGGATGAGGGAATAAAGGAAATTACAAAGTCCGAAGAGCTGAAAAGTGAAAATCTATTTGAGGTTAAGTCTCCCATGGTTGGAACCTTTTACAGGGCTCCTTCACCTGATGCTGAGCCATATGTAAATGCAGGGAGTGACGTATCTCCCGGAACCGTATTGTGTATAATTGAAGCAATGAAACTTATGAATGAAATTGAGTCTGAAGTTTCGGGAAAGATTGTTAAAGTTCTTGCTGAAAACGCCCAGCCGGTAGAATATAATCAGCCGCTGTTTCTTATTAAGAAAGATTAAACTCCATTCCCTTTTTAAATTACATTATTTACTGAATCTGATTTTCAAATACATTTAATGATAAAAAAATTACTCATCGCAAACAGAGGCGAGATCGCATTAAGAATCATAAGGACTTGCCGGGAGATGGGAATTAAGACTGTTGCAGTTTACTCTGATGCAGATAAGGATTCACTGCATGTCAGATTTGCTGACGAAGCCGTATGTATAGGAGCGCCGGTTTCAAAAGAAAGTTATCTGAACATCCCGCGGATACTCTCGGCAGCGCAGATTACGAATGCCGATGCGATACATCCGGGTTACGGTTTCTTAGCAGAAAATGCAGAGTTTGCCGAGATTTGTATAGATTCCAGAATTAATTTTGTAGGACCGCTTCCGGATATGATCACATCAATGGGCAATAAATCTTTTGCAAAAGACACTATGAGAGCAGCCGGAGTTCCTGTAGTTCCGGGAAGCGACGGAGTAGTTGAAAATCTTGATGAAGCGAAGGCTCTTGCAATGAAGATCGGATTTCCGATTATGATAAAAGCCTCAGCCGGAGGCGGTGGCAAGGGAATGAGAATTGTACGGGAGGAAAGTGAGATTGAGAGTGCGTATGTTACTGCAAAAGCTGAAGCCGCAAGTTCATTCGGGAACGATGATGTGTACATCGAAAAGTTTGTTGATAAGCCGCGTCATATTGAAATTCAATTGCTCGGCGATAAACACGGAAATGTAATATCGCTCGGTGAAAGAGACTGTTCCGTGCAGAGAAGGCATCAGAAATTAATTGAAGAGTCACCCTCTCCTTTTATAGATAACGACGTCAGGGAAAAAATGTCAAAAGCCGCGATACTCGGAGCGAAGTCAGTTAATTATCTCGGAGCCGGAACGATAGAATTCTTAGTAGATAAAGATAAGAATTTTTATTTTATGGAAATGAACACACGAATACAGGTAGAGCATCCGGTCACTGAAGAAATTACTGAAATTGATCTGATCCGTGAGCAGATAAGAATTGCAAACGGAGAAAAGCTGAGCAAGAAAAAGATTAAGATCAACGGACATTCAATAGAATGCCGGATAAATGCCGAAGATCCTGAAAATCATTTCAGACCTTCACCGGGATTAGTTACGGCATTTAACCAACCGGGAGGGAACGGCGTAAGAGTGGATACGCATTGCTATACGGGATATAAAATACCGCCTTTTTATGACTCTATGATCGGCAAACTGATTACATATGCGCCTACAAGAAATGAAGCCATTAAGAAAATGTCCAGAGCGCTTGATGAATTTATTGTTGAAGGAATTAAGACAACTATTCCGTTTCATCAGATGATAATGCAGCACGAAAGATTTATTTCCAATGATTACGACACCGGATTCATAGATACTCTGAAGAAAGATTAACCAAAATTTTAAAGAATGTCTAAGTTAAATTTTTTTATAGCAGGTATTTTTATTGCATTCACTCTCTGTGCATTTTCAATAGCACCAACAACCAAATCAGGCATAGATCCTTTGTCTGCAGACAGCTTAAAAAAATCAGGATTAAGTACCGGCTCTCAGGATACCGTGCCTAATGTACAAAATACTCAACAGGCGAATACGCAGGGCGCTCTGCAGATTGATACTGCGGTAAATACAATTCCCCCGCAGCAGACAATTATCCAGGCAGATACAGTTAAGAAAATAGATTCGACACTGATTGAAACAGTTTCTGAAAATACCATGACAAATACGAAACTGTTTATATACATTCTTTTATCGGTTCTCGGTTTAACACTGTTTTTTTACATATTTGTAATTACCCTCTTTAAGACATTTCACAAAAAGAAATCTACAAGGCAGTCTTTATTGCTGAGCTGGAATTTGTTTTTCATTGTATCTATAATCTGGATATTCATCATATGGGGTCTCGTAGCGGGCTTCTGGACAGCTGCTTCGTTCATGATTGTTGTGATTTTTCTATTTATAATAAGTTTGATTATGACTATAATATCTATCAAATCGAAGTAAATTTACAATATTTTCCCGGGCTATTTTAAAATTATTTTATTTCACTTTATAACATTATGAAGAAATTTTATGCATTAATACTTGGCGCTTCGAGTGGATTTGGAAAAGCGATCGCTCTGGCTCTTGCAAAAGACGGAGTAAACATTCTTGGAGTTCATCTGGACAGGGCTACTACAATGCCTGATGTTGATAAATTAATTTCAGAAATAAAATCTTTTGGAGTAGAGGCGCATTTTTTTAATGCAAATGCGGCTGATGAAAAAAGCAGAGCTAATATAATCAATCAAATAGAAAAAATTTTTACCGATAGTAAGGATGCTGATCCGACAATCAGAATATTGGTACATTCACTTGCATTCGGAACATTGAAGCCGTTTATCTCGGATAATCCGGCTGAGCAGGTAAATCAGAAACAGATTGAAATGACACTGAACGTAATGGCTAACAGTCTGATTTACTGGACTCAGGATATTGTTAATAAGAAATTTATGGAGCGCGGGGGGAAAATTTACGGAATGACCTCTTCAGGCGGTCAGAGGCAAATTGAATATTACGGTGCTGTATCTGCAGCTAAGGCGTGCCTCGAATCATACATAAGACAGTTCGCGATGGAACTGGGAAGTAAAGGAATATCTGCAAATTCAATCAGAGCGGGTGTAACAGATACTCCGGCAATGCTTAAAATTCCAAAGAGTGAAAAAATAATCGCCAATGCGCTTCAAAGAAATCCGGAACACAGATTGACGAAACCTGAAGAAGTTGCAGCTTTTATTATAGATAATTATAAACAAGATTCGCACTGGATGACCGGGAATGTTGTATTTCTTGACGGCGGAGAAAGCGTAGTTGAACTCTAATTACAAATTACTAATTACAAATTACTAATTACTAATTACTAATTACTAATTACGGTTGCTAATTACAATCAACATTCTCACATTCACTGAATACTCAGATAATTTGTAACTCGTAAATTGTAAACTTGTAATTCGTAACTTAGTAATTAGTAATTAGTAATTAGTAATTAGTAATTAGTAATTAGTAATTAGTA
>CAYNTN010000232.1:0-5152 GCA_964399995.1 uncultured Ignavibacteriaceae bacterium | reverse complement strand
ACACACTCCACACACTCCATACACTCCACACACTCCACACACTCCACACACTCCACACACTCCACACACTCCTCACAGCTCAACCAATACACGCTTTCACAAACTCCCTGAACAGCGGATGCGGCGCGACAAGCCTTGACTTTAATTCCGGATGAAACTGACAAGCTATGAAGAACGGATGCATGCTCTTCGGGAGTTCGATCATTTCAACAAGTGTGCTGTCCGGTGACAATCCCGATAATTTCATCCCTTTATCAGTAAGAATTTTTCTGTAATTATTGTTGACTTCATATCTGTGCCTGTGCCTCTCATTCACAAATTCCTTTTTATAACATTTGTAAGCAAGAGAATTTTTTTCAATGATGCACGGATAAGCTCCGAGACGCATTGAACCTCCCTTTATCTTTACAGACTTCTGATATTCCATTATGTCAATAACATTATATCTTGATTCCCTAAACTCTGTCGAGTTTGCATTTTTTAAACTACACACACTTCTTGCAAATTCTATCACCGCACATTGCAAGCCCAAACAGATACCGAAAAATGGAATTTTATTTTCCCGGACATATTTAATAACCGAAATCTTTCCCTCAATTCCCCGCTCGCCAAATCCGGGACAGACCAGCAATCCTTTTATATCGCCCAATATGGATTCAACTTTATTTTTATCTTTCTCAATCTCCTCGGCATTTATCCATTTCAAATTTACCTTTACTTCATTTGCCGCTCCTGCATGAACAAATGATTCCAATATGCTTTTGTATGCATCGGGAATTATGTTATACTTTCCGCAAATGCCGATGTTAATTTCTGTTTTCGGATTTTTAATTTTATTTACAATTCTAATCCAGTTTGAGAGCTTTGGTTTTTCAGCTTTAATATTTAATTTATCTAAAACTACTTCATCGAATTTTTCTTCCTTTAATAAAAGCGGAACATCGTAAATTGACTTTGCATCCAGTGCCTGCATTACTGAGCTCGACTCGATATTACAGAATAATCCTATTTTTGCTTTCAGCTCCTTTGTTAGTTCAAGTTCGCTTCTGCACAAAAGTATATCGGGTTGTATCCCGATCTCAAGCATCGTCTTTACGGAATGCTGTGTCGGTTTTGTTTTTAACTCCCCGGCAGATTTAATATAAGGAACTAAAGTCAGGTGAACATTCAGAGAGTTGTTCTTCCCTACATCAAACATCAGCTGTCTCATTGCTTCGAGAAAAGGAAGCGATTCAATGTCGCCTGCAGTTCCTCCGATCTCTGAAATTATTACATCATACTTATTTTCTTTTTCCAGTAAACGGATTCTTCTTTTAATTTCATCCGTTATGTGCGGAATCACCTGAACTGTCGCTCCCAGATAATCACCTCTTCTTTCCCTTGTTATAACTTCATTATAAATCTGACCGGTCGTCATATTATTCGCTTTCGACATATTTTCATCCAGAAATCTTTCATAATGTCCGAGATCAAGATCAGTTTCGGCTCCGTCATCCGTAACAAATACTTCTCCATGCTGTGTCGGAGACATAGTACCCGGATCTATGTTTATGTAGGGATCAAGCTTTTGTAAGGTAACTCTCAACCCCCTGGATTTTAACAGCAAACCTAATGAAGCGGCTGCTATGCCTTTTCCTAATGATGAAACTACCCCGCCGGTAAGAAAAATGTATTTTGTTGTTTTCAAATATTAGTTTAAGTTAAATAACTTTCGAAAAAAAAATTAATTGTTAAATCCCGATGGCATCGCGCTCTTCGATGCCATCGCTTTAATATCTTCAATCGTATCTATTGCGTCCGAATCTTTATTTGTAATTACAACCTTAATTCTCTCCCCATTCTCAAGTATCCTCAGCTGCTCAAGCTTCTCCATATTTTCAAGATATCCTTTTTTCATTGCGGAAAACTTCATCAAAAAACTTTTTCTGTAAACATATAATCCGATATGCTTATAATACTTTATGTCCTTTACCATCCTTGCTTTTCCCAAATTGTGTTCCATGTCATACGGAATGTAATTTCTCGAGAAGTATAAAGCAAAATTATTCTTATCGATCACAACTTTCACCTTATTCTCATCCAATAGATCTTTCCCGTTTACTATTCTGAATGCAAGTGTTGATACATTTAAATTTTTGTCTTTAATTAAAGGTCTTATGGCTATATCAATATTATTCGGATCAATGAACGGTTCATCACCCTGTATGTTTACTACTATATCACATTGTATTTTCTTTACTGCTTCGGCAAGCCTGTCGGTTCCCGATTGATGTTTTGAAGAAGTCATCATCACTTCCCCACCAAATTCTTTTACACAATTGAAAATTCTTTTATCGTCCGTAGCGACAATCACACGGCTTAATAATTTTGATTTTTCAGCTTGTTCATATACTCTTTGTATCATTGGTTTTCCGTGAATGATCAGCAGCGGCTTGCCGGGGAGTCTTGTGGAGGAATATCTCGCGGGAATTATTCCTACAACATTCATTTATCCAGAACTTTTAGCACTTTAAAAAATTTTCCTGTTTTCGAAGGGGCATTCTTCAATGCTTCTTCTGTCGTCAGCCATTTCAATACTTCATCTTTTCTCAAAACGTTTTCGGTGACGTTTATGTTTTCAAGCGGCTCGACATTTTCAAGTTCCAGTTCATTAAGCTGATCAATATACTCCAGAATTTTATTTAAATCCTTCTGCAGTTTAACCTTTTCATCTTCAGCAAACTTAAGCTTAGCTAACTTTGCAATTTTATCAACATCGTTAATTGTTACTGCCATATCTTTGGTTAAAATTTAAAGTTTGTATGGTTTAAAAATTACTTACTTGTCATCCCCGCACTCTTTTAGCGGGGATCCAATCTAAATGTTTAATAACTGAAAAAATTATTTTGCAATTAAAAATCAGCTTTTCTGCTCAACCAACTCAACTAACTCAACCAACTCAACCAACTCAACCAACTCAACTAATTCAACTAACTCAGCTTACTCAATATCTCCGATCTTATCTCCTCAAGAAAGTTTTTATCTTTCTTGTACTCAAGGAGATTTGAAAAAACAACCTTTACACTTCCCGATTTAATCTGAAATTTTCCTCTCGGCATGATATTATTCGAGCCGATAATTGTTGTCGGTACTAGCGGCACCTTTGCTTCATCTGCCAGTACAAACATTCCTCTTTTAAATTCACCCGTTGTTCCATCCATACTTCTCGTGCCTTCAGGAAAAATTACAACTGAAATTCCGCTGATTATTTTTTCAGCTGCTTTCTTCAATGACTTCATAGCTTCCCTTACATTATCACGATTGATCGGAATATATTTTCCGAGGTACATTCCCCAACCTAGTATAGGAATCTTTGTAAGTGAATCTTTATAAATAAATCGCACATTGTTGGGAATCGCCTTCATTAATATCGGTATGTCAAAATAACTCAAATGATTTGAAATGAATATGTAATTATCTTTTGCATTTAAATTTTTAATACCTTCCACACTTACCTTCACCCCTGCTATAAACAAGATCCCGCCGCCGAATGCTTTGGAAAGATAGTGAGTAATCTTACCCTTCCGGTCTACAGGAGATACGATTATCGTCAGAATTGCAATAATTATACAGTGAATGGAAATGAAAAATGCTTTGATGTATGAACTCACGGGTTTAAAAATATATATTTGAGTAAATTATTAAAAGTTAAATATTAGTTAATTTGTTAGTTATGTTAATTTTAAAAATTATTTAGAATTAGAGGAATGAGAGGGTTGTATAAAAGTTATACGGTTTTTACTATTTTTGATTTAATATGAAAAGAAATTTCCGCAAAGGTCAGTATCTCATCAGCACCGATAAATCAAAGCTTGACATAAAAGTAATTCACGGTTATCTCAGCAATTCATACTGGGCAAAGAACCGCTCACTCAAAACTTCAAAGCTTACTCTGAAAAATTCTCTGTGCTTCGGTCTATATTATAAAAATAAGCAAATTGGTTTCGCAAGAGTAATAACGGATTATGCAACCTTTGCATATCTTGCGGATGTATTTATTCTTGAAGATCACCGCGGAAAAGGTTTGTCGAAATGGCTGATGGATGTAATTCTAAAATACGACGAACTGCAGAATCTCAGAAGATGGTTTCTCGCAACTAAAGATGCCCATGGTCTTTATGAAAAATTCGGATTCACTTCCCTGAAAGAACCGGAGAAGTTGATGGAAATGTTCAGGAAAGATTTATGAAGTTAGCCTAAGTCTTAAGAATTCGAGTTATCTCTCGTAATTAATATCATGAAGTTCACAAACCCCAAATTTTTTCCAAGCATTAGGAACTAAAAGTATTGATTTTAAAAACCTGAATTAGCAAGTTGCAGATATCTATAGTCATTTCAAATTAACTAAACTTAAAATACAACAAATGAAAAAATTTACAGCTGAATTCATCGGAACTTTCTGGCTTGTGCTGGGGGGTTGCGGGAGTGCAGTTCTTGCTGCAGCTTTTCCCGATGTAGGTATCGGTTTTTTAGGAGTTTCATTCGCCTTCGGTCTGACTGTTCTGACCATGGCTTACACATTGGGACACGTTTCAGGCGCACATCTTAATCCCGCAGTATCGATTGGTTTATGGATTGGGGGACGTTTTAGTTCAAAAGAATTACTTCCTTACATCATCGCACAGATTTTGGGAGGAATTGCAGGAGCCGGCGTACTGTATATAATCTCAACAGGAAACGGAAGCAGCATCGGGGACTTTGCAGCTAATGGTTACGGTGATCATTCACCGGGTAAATATAATTTAATGGCGTGTTTAATTACAGAGGTGGTTATGACTTTTATATTTTTGGTAATTATTATGGGTTCTACTTACACTAAGGCTCCGGAAGGCTTTGCCGGACTTGCTATAGGTTTGGCATTAACGCTTATACACCTAATAAGCATTCCTGTTACCAATACTTCCGTCAATCCTGCCAGAAGCATCAGTCAGGCTCTTTTCGTCGGAGGCTGGGCAATGGAACAGCTTTGGCTTTTCATTGTAGCTCCAATCATTGGTGCAGTGCTTGCCGGTTTAGTTGCAAAAATGCTGGCTAAAGAGGATAAAGCTTAGTTGAGTGGTTGAGTAAGTTGAGTAAGTTGAGTAAGTTGAGTAAGTTGAGTAAGTTGAGTAAG
>CAYNTN010000231.1:0-5157 GCA_964399995.1 uncultured Ignavibacteriaceae bacterium | reverse complement strand
CTATGAACTATGAACTATGAACTATGAACTATGAACTATGAACTATGAACTATGAGCTATGAACTATGAACTATGAGCAATGAACTATGAGCAATGTGTAATGACTATCAATTATCAACTATCAACTATCAGCTATCAATTATCAACTATCAACTATCAATTATCAACTATCAACTATCAACTATCAACTATCCTATCGTATTCTTTCCTGAGTAACTGCACATCCTCCCACGTCGGCTTTTTCCAGTTTGGATTTCTAAGTAATGCAGCAGGGTGATACGTTACCATCATTTTTATCCCTTTATAGGAATGAAATTTTCCTCTCAATTTTCCGAGCGGGTCTTTTGTCCGGAGTAAAGTCTGGGCTGCAAAAGTTCCGACTGCCAGAATTAATTTCGGTTTTATCATTTCAAGCTGCTTAAACAAATACGGTTCACAATTAGCTATTTCATCCGGCAATGGGTTTCTGTTTTCAGGAGGCCGGCATTTTAGAATATTACAGATAAATACTTCTTCTCTTGTAAAATTAATTGCTTTTAATATATCAGTAAGAAGTCTTCCGGCTCTGCCAACAAACGGTTTTCCTTGTTCATCTTCATCAGCACCGGGAGCTTCTCCTACAACCACTATATCAGCCTTTGGATTGCCGGTTCCGAATACAACCTGTTTTCTTGTCCTTGCAAGCAGCTTACACTTCTGACAATCCTTAATGTCATCTGAAAAAGCTTCAAAAGAAACACTTTCCATCCAGCTTTCCTTTATTAGTGGTATCATAACTTCTTCCAAAGTATCCTTTATTGAAATTAATTTTTCAGTATCTGCTTTAACTTTTTCAATAATATTTTTATTGTCATCTTTCTTTACTTTGTCAGAATCAACTTTTTCTCTGTTCACTTCCAAAGAATTGAAAATGAGATTATCAGATCTTTTTATTTCACTTTCAAATATTGTGTAATTACTGTTCTCTTTAAAATACTTAATATAATTTATCGCATCTGTTAACAGATTCCTCTTGCTCATTTCCTATTGGTTATTGTTCATTGCGAATTGTTATAGTCTATTTCATTTTCAAATACCTGTCTAAAATCATATTTCCCACTTCAAACTTACTCATCAAAGGAAGTTCTTCAGATTTTTTCTTATCTATAAAAGTTACGAGATTAGTATCTGTCCCAAATCCGGACCCCTTTACTTTTGGATTATTGAGCACGATCATATCCAGATTCTTATTTCTTAATTTTCTTCTCGCATTCTCCGGACCGTTGTCCGTCTCAAGTGCAAATCCTATAAGCTTGAATCCGTTTTTATTCCTGCCGGTATTTTCAAGTATGTCAATTGTTTTTTTAAATTCAAATACAAATTTTTCTTTATCCTCTTTCTTAATTTTTGAACCCGAAGTTGTGACCGGTTTGAAATCTTCAACTGCCGCAGTCATGACTACAAGATCTTTATTCCTTAAATTTGCCTTAACTTTTTTGAACATCTCCTCGGAAGTTTTCACGTCAATTCTCTTAACATTTTCAATATCTTTTAATGAAACCGGACCGGTTATCAGAGTCACATCGGCTCCCCTGTCCCGTGCAGCTTTTGCAAGCTCAAATCCCATTTTACCCGTCGAGCCGTTTGTAATGTATCTTACACTGTCCAGATACTCTATTGTCGGACCCGCAGTGATCAGAATTTTTTTTCCGCCAAGATCTTTCTGTTTTAATAGAAATTTTTTTAAATATTCAAATATGAATTCAGGCTCCTGCATCCGGCCTTCTCCTGTTAATCCGCTGGCAAGTTCACCGTATACAGGCTCAATAATTTTATAACCGAGCGACTGGATTTTATCAAGATTAATTTTAGTTGCCGGATTCTTATACATGTCATCATCCATAGCCGGAGCTATAATTACCTGACATCTTGAAGCTAAAACAGAAGTGAGCAAAAAATTATCACTGATACCGTGAGCAATTTTTGCGATTGTGTTGGCAGTTGCCGGAGCTATTACAAATAAGTCCGCCCATAAACCAAGATTTACATGCCATGTTTTTGTTTCAACTTTCTCTGCTTTGCCGAAATCTTCAATCTGCGGGAACATATTTATTATTACTTCATTCCTTGACAATGCCGAGAGTGTAACCGGAGAAACAAATTTTACTGCAGTCGGAGTCATTATTACTCTTACTTCGGCTCCATTTCTAACAAGCATCCTGACAAGGAAGCATATTTTATATGCTGCTATTCCGCCTGAGATGCCTAATAATATTTTTTTACCTTTAAACATTGATCCTGAATACCAATGGATTTTTAAGATAATTTATTTCCTGATTAGTGAACTGCACATTAATGTTTGTCATGCTAAGGCGAACTTTAAATGTAGGGATAATCTATGTTCAAAATTAGCATGAAAATAATTCAAAAAAAATATCCCTGTAAAAAGGGATATTTTAACAGCCTGAAAATTTGCAGAGATTCTGTCTATTTCACTGGCTCATCATTACTCTTAAACCTGAAATCCAGCCTGTCATCCATTAATTCATTTATAGCCTCAATTGTTGGCTTTTGTCTTTTTTCAAATTCAAGAGAAATATTAAGTTTATCCTGATTCATTATTGTATCATCTTCGGTTTCTTTTGCTATGATTGGTTCCAGCCTCTGATTGAGCTCCATCTTCATTGTATCATTTATCTGCCTGGCTTTTTTTGAAGCAACTACAATTGATTCATAAAGATTTGCTGTCTTTGATTCAAATTTATCCAGGTCTAAGGTGTCTATTGACATGATTTTTTTATTTAATTTATTAATTGAATTTGGTTATTATTTCCTGTACTTCCGATACTGCTTTTTCGAGATTTTGATTTACTACAATATAGTCAAAATCATTTTTTTTTCCGATTTCTAAATCTACCCTTTTTATTCTTTCATTTATCTGTTCATTGCTTTCGGTTGCCCTTTTTTTGAGCCTTTCTTTCAAAGTTTCTATATCCGGAGGCATTATGAATATCAGCTTAGCTTTATCCCCGTAAATTTTTTTTATGTTTAATGCACCGTTGACATCTATATCAAATATAATGCTTTTATTATTCTCAAGATTCCCGTTTACAAATGACTTCAATGTCCCGTAATAATCACCGTTAAAAAGTGTTTCATATTCAACCAATTCGTTATTACCAATCTTTTTTTCAAACTCCTCCTTTGTAAAAAAGAAATAATCCTTGCCTTCAATTTCATTATCCCTTTTGCTGCGGGTGGTTGCTGATACAGAAAAAATAAGTCCCGGATTATTCCTTAAAATCTCTTTGACAATTGTTGTCTTACCTGCTCCCGATGGAGCTGCAATTACATATAGCATCTTAAAAATTTTGAATGTTCTTATTCGACATTCTGCAGCTGTTCCCTGATTTTTTCGAGCTCCTCCTTCATTACTGCAGCCCTCTGGGAAATTTCTGCATCCAGTGATTTCGAAGCAATAGTATTTATTTCACGGTTGATTTCCTGTATCAGAAAATTAAGCCTCCTTCCGGCTAATTCTTCAGACTTGGTATATTCTATAAAATATTTCGTATGGCTTTTCAGCCTGATAACCTCCTCAGTTATATCAATCTTATCGGCAAGCAATATTACTTCAACTTCAAGTCTGTTTTCATCCAGTATTTTTTTATCTGTCAACAAAAGCTCGACACGTTTCAGCAGACGATTTCGCTCTTCATCAACTCTTGCTTTTGACATCTTTGAAATGACGGATGATTCTTTATCAATGAATTTTATCCTGTCCAGTATGTCTTTTTTTAAACTGTCACCTTCTTTTATTTTCATTTTTATCAAGTCATCGATGGCTTTATTAAGAAGTCTGCAGACAAAATCATACTCCTCATCGCTTATTTCACCTGTTGTGTCAGCAGTAAAAAGATCCGTGAAACTTAGTAAATGCTCAATTTTAATTTCCTCCTTTGAACCGATCAGTCCGTTAACTTTCTTCAGTAACAGAACATATTCCTTCAGCTGATTTTCATCTATGTTAAGATTAGCAGTTTCATTTTCGCCGGATTCTACAGTCAAATTAATGTTGATTTTACCCCTGGTGATTTTTTTTCTTACAACTTCTTTCAGATCAAAATCTTTGGATGACAGATATTTTGGATATTTAAAAGAGATTTCACAGAATCTGTTATTAACAGTCCTGATTTCTATGCTGTATTTTTTCTTTTTGAATGTACCTTCGGCTTTCCCGTAGCCGGTCATGCTGACTATCATCTGTTTTTTATTTAATTACGTAATGTTCAAGTTCCTTAATGAGATAATCAAAAGCCTCTTTTGGAGTATCTACAAATTTAAACAGATCAAGATCTTCCGGAGAAATCATATTCAGCTCTGCCATTGCATTAAGATTGAGAACCTTATCCCAGTACTCTTTCCCGTAAACAATAACCGTCATTTTTTTGTGAAGCTTTTGTGTCTGCACTAATGTTAATATTTCCATCAGCTCATCAAGAGTTCCGTATCCTCCCGGCATTATCACCAGGGCTTTTGCAAGATAGGCAAACCAGAATTTCCTCATGAAAAAATAATGAAATTCCAGATTCAACTCGGGGGAAATATAAATGTTAGGATACTGTTCAAACGGGAGAGATATATTCAATCCCATTGAAAATCCTTTTGCTTTTGTAGCTCCTTTATTTGCAGCTTCCATTATACCGGGACCGCCCCCCGAACAAACTATGAACTTATTTGGTTTTTTCAGACTCTTCGCCCACATAGTCATCATGTAAGCGAGTTCAACTGTGTCTTCATAATATTTTGACATTTCAAGATTAATCAGGGCATTCTTTAATTCTTTCTCAAACTTTAAATTCTTCCTCTTTGCACTTTTTATCTTCTTCTTTATTTGATTTAAATTTGAAAGTGCGGTTTTCCTCGGCAATATTCTTGCCGAGCCAAAAAATACGATAGTATGATTAATCTTGTATCTTCTAAACCTCTCCAAAGGCTCAGTATACTCTGTCAGTATCCTGATATTCCTTGCAACAGGTGAATTCAGAAATTTTAAGTTATGATATGCCTTTGGAGCTTTATTCAGAAATGCCATCAGGTAAGTTGTAAGTTTGTAAAGTTTGTAAAGTTTATAAAGTTTGTAAAGTTTATAAAGTTTATAAAGTTTATAAAGTTTAT
>CAYNTN010000230.1:0-5254 GCA_964399995.1 uncultured Ignavibacteriaceae bacterium | reverse complement strand
GATATAATTCTTCACATTCTGTAATTCTTCATTACTTACAAAATCATTTCTGATACTGTTAAGCTCTTTAATAATTTCTCTTATGGTATCTCTTGTTATATCATTCTTGACTTCAGTTACTACGGAAAAATCACCTGAATATTTGTTTGAATAAAAAGCAGACCTCGCTCCGTATGTGTATCCGTTTATTTCACGGAGGTTTTTATTTATCCTTGATGTGAAATATCCTCCAAGCATTGTATTCATAACAGTTACCGGAATGAAATCCCTGCTGTCTCTTTTTATCCCGAGATGCCCGACCTTTATGGAAGACTGAACGGCTCCTTTTTTTTCCGTTAAAAAAATTCTGGATTTTTCCCTGTGCTTAACCGGCAGAATATCTGTTTTTATTGCTGAAGTGTTTTTCCATCCGGAAAACTTTTGATTCATTTTCTCCAGAGCTGCTTCTGGAGTTATATCACCCACAAAAGCAACAATTAAATTTTCCGGATTAAAAATATTCTTATAGAATAAAATAATATCTTCCCTGTTAATATTTTTCAAAGATGTGTTTGTACCTTCTACCGGGAATGCATACGGATTGTTTTCATAAACTGCCTTTTTAAAAACTTTTTCGGATAAATAGTCACCGTCATCCATCATTGAAAGCAATGAATTCAAACGCTGATCTTTCAACCTTTGAATCTCTTCTTCATCAAATTTGGGATCAAGTATTATGTCTGATATTATTTCAAATACATTATCAAAATACTTTTTTAGAGAGTAAGAACTCACATATGATGCATCATAATCACACCCACAGGAAATTGACGCGCCGAGGAAGTCTGTTTGTTCTGCTATTTCTGTAGCATTCCTTTTCGAAGTCCCTTTCGTCAGCAGTTCAGAGGTCATCGATGCAAGCCCGGATTTTTTTTTACCGGCAAAATAATCCAAATAAGACCCCGACCTGAATACAAACCTCGTAGTTACTAAAGGCAGCCTTTTGTCTTCAATTACTAAAATTGTTATCCCGTTCTCTGATTTTGTTTCAAAAAAATCAGGGAAGATTATATCCCTTGGCTTTCCTGATTTCGGAGGTACCGATCGGTCAAGAATTTCACTCTGTGTGATTTCCTGTATTTTATGATTTGACATTTATTAACTCCTGGGATAATAATTTAATACTACTCTTTGATTTTTATTTAAGTACTTGTTTGCGCATTCCACTATATCATCTTGGGTTACATTCAAATAATTTAAAATATCAAAATTAATTTTTTCACATTCATTATAAAAAGTCTTGAAAAAAGAAAACCTGTCAGCAAGTGAAATTATAGATTGTCTTTTTATATTTTGATGAGTTTCTACCTTATTTTTTATTTTCAGGATCTCATTTTCATCTATACTGCCATTCATTATATCAAAGAGAATATTATCAATCTTACTTTCGATTTCCTCAATTTTCTTGCCTTTAATAGCAAGTACACTGAAGCATATTATACTGGTCTGCTCCATACCGTAAATATTTGAATCACTCTCACTGGCAAGTTCATTTTTATATTCGAGCTCCTGATAAAATCTGGAACTGTCTCCTTCTGATAATATTCCGTTTAATATGCTTAATGCATAATAGTCTTTAGTTCCCATTTGAGGAGCCCTGTAAAAAATAAATTTTCCGTCAAGCTGGATGTCATCAAGGATGTTATCCCTAATCTCCAGTTCTATGTTTTTTTCATTGAACTTTCTACGCTGAATTTCCTTTCCGGGTTTTAAATCGCCATAGTACTTCTCAACAAGTTTAACTGTATCTTCATATTCAATATCACCAACTATAGAAATGACGGCATTGTTAGGCTTGTAAAACTTTTCGAAAAAAATTTTTAAATCATTCAATGTTACTTTTTTCAAATCTTCCATATTTCCTATAATAGGCCACCGGTATCCTGAATTTCTGAACAATCTCTTTGAACTTTCTTCTTCTACTGATCCGTAAGGAGAATTATCCGCATAAAGCATTTTTTCCTCAAGCACAACATTCTTCTGAATTTCAAGGCTGTCTTCGGAAATGCCAAATCCGCTGATTCTGTCAGAATCAAGCCATAAGCCGACTTCCAGCTGGCTCGACGGCAATGCTATGAAATAGCTCGTACTGTCCCAGCTTGTATATGCATTACTTTCACCGCCGCAGTGATTCAGTATCTCGTCAAATTTTCCTTTCGATACGTTCGGTGAACCTTCAAACATCAGATGTTCAAATAAATGTGCCAGCCCGGTTCTGTTTTCCTCTTCATCTTTTGATCCGACATGAAATGTCGTATTCAAAGCAACCATTGGAATGTTTGACTGCTTACTCATTATTAACCTCAAACCATTTCCTAAAGTATGCTCTTTATATTCTATTGAAGGTACTTCAAATCTGATTTTTTCTGCTGCCTGGCTTGTCAAACTATAGTTTAATTTAATTCTTTATTAATTTTTAGGATTTTCCGGTGAAGTAATTTTCCATTAAAAGGCGAGATGCATTTTAGCATATACGCGTTAAAAATTCTAATAAATAAGTTAGCTTATTTGGATGTAAAAATCAGTGTATTAATCGGCAAATTTTTTGAAACAAACAAAAACAAACTCACATCCATCCAAAACGTTTGTTTTAAATCAGTGTTCAGCAAATGCCGTTAAAAACCTGTCAAAAATCATAAAACAACATGTCAAAAGTCATAATGTTGTATAGAGAATATTGCTTATTTTTGCATATATGAAATCAGTCAAATTCATATTGGCTCTGCTGATATTCCTGTTTTCCTCATTAAGAATTTGCATTGCTCAATTTATATTCAGCGGCAAAGTCATTGATCTGAATTTAAATGAACCTGTCGCCGGAGCAAAGATACTTTTAAATACCGGGAATTTAACAGTTTACAGCGACGATAGCGGTAAATTTTTCTTCAGCAATATTAGCGATAGAAATATTTCGATATCCGTAAGCAGAATAGGATACAAAATTCTTACTTTTGAAAAGGTTTTGAACATTTCCGGAGATAATTTTACCGTAATCAGACTCGAGCAAATGAACATCCTGTCGGGTGAGATAGAGGTCTACTCAACAAAAATTGAAAATCAGCTTAAGTATTCCATCTTCCCGATCGCTCTCGTTACAAGAAAAGACTTAACTGATAATAATTCTATCTCGGTATCCGATGTACTTAGCTGCAAGCCGGGTCTGAATCTCGTCAGGGATGGAATCTGGGCTACAGACATAAACATCAGAGGATTAAGCAGAGACAATATTGTTGTACTAATTAACGGCAACAGAATTGAAACTGCAAATAATCTTTCAGCAAGATTGTCTCTTGTAGATATGAATTCCATAGAAAGAATAGAAGTCATAAAAGGCGGGACTTCTTCAATCTATGGTTCCGGAGGTACCGGCGGCGTTGTAAGCATAACTACTCTTTCAGGAACATTCAATAATAAATTCTCATTAAACGGAATCCTGTCAGAAAGCTATTCAACTGTAAATGAAATGTCTAATTCCGGACTCTCTTTGTTCATTAGCTCAAAAAACATCTTTGCAAATTTCTTCTCTCTTTACCGTGAAGCATCTGACATAAGGATCCCGGACGGTATTATTCCCAACAGTTCATTCAGAGACTACGGAGTATCTCTGAATTCAGAAATCAGATTTGCAAGGAATAATTTTCTAACGCTCGATCTTCAGTACTTTAATACTCCATATGCAGGTATTCCGGGAGGTTACCCGCTGTTTCCGAATAATGCCACTGTTACATATGATCCTGCCGAAAGACAATTGCTGGCACTGACATATGAGAATAATAAACTTACAGGACTAATAAGTGCTCTTTCGGCAAAAGTTTTTGTTCAGAATATTTTCAGAAATGTTCAGGTGGTTCCGAATACCGTAGTTGTAATTCCGAAAACAGCAACAAGTCCATCAAGAAGAATCAGTAATCTTTCTGTTAATCCGGAAGGGAAACATTACTCATCCGGAATGATAGTTCAGGCAGACTTTATTACTAAAAGCAACAGCAGACTAATCGGGGGAATAGATTTATGGCGGAGGAAATTGATAACAGCCAGGGAACAAACTCAGAAGATTGAGATACTTGATTCAAATAATAATGTTGTTTCAACATCAGTGGTACAGACAGGTGATGTCCCCGTTCCCGAATCCAAATTTACAAGCTTAGGAATTTTCGCACAGGATGAAATAAGTTTTATGCGGGACAGATTATTTGTAGATATCAGCGCAAGAGTGGACGGAATTTTTATTTCAAATGAACAGTCTGTCAGCCCTCTTTATGTCATCACAAACGGAATCAGAAATAACTCTCCATCTAATCAGAAAATTCTCTGGAATGCTTCAACTGATAATGATGTTTCCTGGAGCTTTAATACTGGTGGAAATTATAAGATAAGTAAATATTTAAACTATTCACTTAATTTCTCGGCGGCTTTCAGGTCTCCTTCGCTTGAAGAAAGATACCAGTATATTGATCTGGGCAGCGTTGTAAGACTTGGCAACCCTTTCCTTGATCCGGAAACCGGATATTTTATTTCAACTGCCATAAAATACTGGAGTAATAATCTCAATCTTTCACTGGAGCTCTATTCGAATTTTATGAAAGATCTTGTCACTGAAATTCCGGGAACATATGAAAACAGACCTGCCCTTATTAAGACGAATATTGGAAATGCACGGCTTGCAGGTTTTGATGCCGACTGGGAATATAATTTTTACAACAGCCTTGTCTTTTACGGAGGTGCATCATTTACTAACGGTGAGAATACTGACAACGGTTCAGCTCTGCCGCAGATTGCTCCGTTAAACGGCAGCCTGGGATTGAAATACACTTATGATGATTTTTTTTCTTTTAATATTAATGCTGTAATTTTTTCAGATCAAAGCAGAGTATCAGCAGGTGAGGTTACAACACCAGGTTATGCTGTTTATAATTTTTTTTCAACCATTAATGAAATATATTTGAATAAAGTTGAACTTGGTTTTTCCGCCGGCTGTGAAAATATTTTTAACAGGAGTTACAGGAATCATCTGTCGACTGCAAGAGGATCAGTTACATCTGAACCCGGGAGAAATATTTATCTTAAAGCAAAGATAGTTTTTTGAATATTTTCATTTTAACAATTAGACACTTAGAACACTTTAGAAACACTAAGTATAGTCAGTAATTTTATACTACTTTACTCAGTTACAACTTAACTTCTGCGCAAAATGGTAAGAATATTATTCAATAAA
>CAYNTN010000229.1:0-5260 GCA_964399995.1 uncultured Ignavibacteriaceae bacterium | reverse complement strand
GCATTTTTGGTTACCGGCATTGTAATAATAGGGTTAATAGCAGGATTTATTATTGCCTTCGCGACTAACGGGATGGGCAGTTTGTGAGTATAGCATAGTGATATGGACTACAGAAAAAAATATCAGAATAAAGTTGCATGGGTCACAGGTGCATCATCAGGTATTGGAGAGCAGACTGCTTATAGCTTGAGTGTGCTTGGTGCTAAACTGATTCTTTCCGGGCGGAATGAAGAACGGCTTAAGGCTGTTGCTGAAAACTGTAAGTCCGGAACATTAATTAAAATTCTGACGATGGATCAAAATGACAGAGAATCACTTCACGGGAAATGCAGGGAGGCATGGGATTATTTCAGCCGCATAGATTATCTCTTCAATATCGCCGGTATAGGTCACAGGGATTTTGCATTGAAGACTGATATGTCTGTTGACAGAAGCATAATGCAGATCAATTACTTCGGAACGGTGGAAATTTCCAAGCTTGTAGTCAGCCGAATGATTGAACAAGGAGGAGGACATGTGATTGTAACAAGCAGTCTCTCCGGAAAATACGGAGTTCCTCTGTTGTCAGCATATTCTGCTTCCAAACATGCACTGCATGGATTCTTTGAATCAATGAGAGGTGAAATTATAAAAGACAATATCAGAATCACAATTGCAGTCCCGGGTCTGATAAAAACAAATCTAATTCAGAATGCTCTTACGGGAGATGGAAAACTTTATGGAAGAAATCTTGAAATACAGGAAAAGGGATTATCCGCCGCTGAGTGTGCCGAAAGATTAGTAAAAGCCGTCGCAAGAGAAAAAGAGGAAGTATTCATAGGAGGTTCCGAAGGAATGACTTTGATTTTCAATAGATTTTTTCCCAGCTTGTTTTCGAAAATAATAATGAATCATCCCGTGAAGAAACTGAAGAAGCTGAAGTCATCATTGTTTTTCTGGAGGTAGCAAAATTAATAGAACTATAGAATTACTTGCAGACATAAAATGAATATTCACAGAGTATCAGACATACTGGATCATCAGTTACAGGATTGTCCTCTCAAAAGGGCTTTAACAGGTAAGAAAGCTGACAACAGCTATTACTCATATAGCACAATGACGCTTAAAGAACTTGTTGACAGATTCAACACAGGTCTGCTGAAAAGAGGTGTGAAGAAAGGAGAAAAGATTTCGCTTATCTCATATAGCAACATTCCGGAATGGAACATTGCAGACTTCGGGATGCTGCAGATAGGTGTTGTCAATGTTTCTGTCTATCCGAATATCAGTCCGGAAGACTATGTTTATATCTTCAGGAATGCAGGTGTAAAGTATTGCATTGTTGGAAGCGGTGACCTTCTGGACAAAGTTCTGCAGGCACAACACTCCGTTTCCTCACTCGAGAAGATATTCACATTTTACGAACCTGATACACAAACAGATTGCAACGGTAATAAGATTGAGAAATGGAATGTATTAATTGAATGTGAAGCTAACATTGAAAAGATCAGAGAAGTCAACTCTGATGTAAATGAAGATGATCTTGCTACAATCATTTATACTTCAGGAACGACAGGCATGCCAAAAGGCGTAATGCTTAGTCACATGAATATCACAAATAACGTCAGGTCTATATCAGATGTGATGCTGCTTGAAAAAGGAGACAGAGCATTAAGCTATCTGCCTATTTGCCACGGATTCGAGCGGACTTTTGTTTATTGCTATTTATTCAAAGGATTGGAAGTTTACTATGCACTGAATCAGCAGACTCTCGGTGATAGCATCAGGGAAGTTCATCCTCACATCATTACCGCTGTTCCCCGAGTGCTTGAAAAAGTATTTGAAAAGATAATTGGTTCAGCAGAAAAGAAGGGATGGATTGCACGCAAATTACTTCAGAGGGCTATAGACCTTTCACAAAAATTTAATTTCAATACTAATCAAAGTTGGTTGTACACTTTACAATTACGGATCGCGGATAAGCTGATATTTTCGGGAATGCGAGAAGCGCTCGGCGGCTGTCTTAAAGTAGTTGGAGTTGGAGCTTCGGCTTGTCCTGAAAGGCTGCTGAAGTTCTTTTGTGCAGCGGGAATACCGGTAAGGGAAGGTTACGGATTGACAGAGACTTCAGCCGTGTTGAGTGTTAATCACATTCCTGAAGAGCGGGCGATGCTAGGAACAGTTGGAATTGCCCTGCCGGAGTTCGAAGTAAAAATTGCTGACGAGCCGGATGTTTTTGAAAAAGGCGAAGGTGAAATTCTTGTGCAAGGCGTGTCTCTGTTCAAAGGTTATTACAATGATCCGACGGGATCTGCAGAAGCATTCAATAAGGACGGTTGGCTCAAGACCGGTGATATCGGTAGGCTGGTGATGAATCAGCACGGGTATCAGTTCATCAAACTAACAGACAGGAAGAAGGAACTGTTGAAATCATCAAACGGCAAATATCTTGCTCCTGCTGCAATTGAGAACAGACTGAAGGAAAGCAATTATGTTTCACAGGTAATGGCAGTAGGTGAGCAACGCAAGTATGTGGCTGCATTGATTGTTCCGGAGTTTGATATACTTAATGAGTGGTGCAGAAAATCAGGTATCAATATTCAATTTAAAAACGAATTGATAAAAAACCCCGAAGTCATAGAGAAGTTTGCGAAGATTGTTGAATCTGCAAATACTCATCTGTCCCGACACGAGCAGGTAAAAAAATTCTTGATTCTATCTCAAAGCTGGGGAGTTGAAACAGGTGAGCTGACGCCGACGATGAAAATGAAACGGAAGGTTATTGAGAATAAATTTTCTAAATTGATTGAGCAGATATATGAGACTTAAATAGCCTGACTGTCATCTTGTTCCCAAGTTTGAGATTTGACAACTTTAAGAAAGTATTGCCGAGCGGAGTTAGTTCTTTTGACATTTTTGTGACAATTCGAAATCTCAGAATAATTAATTTTAATTAATTAAAAAGATTTGAAAGGAGTTTTGAAAATGAAAAACTTTACAAAAATATTTACGACAGTTTCTACAATGTTTATTATTGTACATTGTACATTGAACATTGATAATTGTGAAGCTCAATGGTATGTACAGCATCCGTATCCGACCGGTGATTATCTAAGCAGTGTTTTCTTTGTAAATGAGAATACAGGATGGACAGTCGGCGGATGGAATGGAACAATTCTTAAGACAACAAACGGAGGAATAAACTGGATTAACCAGCCAAACGATGCTGCAAACGGACTTAGTTCCGTGTTCTTCATCTCTGCTTCAACCGGATGGGCTGTTGGTTCAAAAATTCTGTACACTACAAACGGAGGCGACAACTGGATTGCTCAGTCGCCCGGAAATACTGAGGCATTAGCTTCTGTATATTTTATTTCTTCTCTCACAGGATGGACTGCAGGATATAATGGAAAAATCCTTAAGACAACAAACGGAGGAAATAACTGGATTACTCAGGTAAGCGGAACATCCAAAGATTTAGCTTCAGTTTTTTTTCCTACAGCTTCCACAGGATGGGCGGTTGGAAATGATATATCAATGGGAAACTCAATAGTACTCAAAACTACTAACGGCGGTGAGAATTGGTTTACTAACCTGACCAGATCAATTTATTTATATTCTGTTTATTTCGTAACGGAATCAACAGGATGGATAGTCGGAGATATTGAAATTCTTAAGACAACAAACGCGGGAAATAACTGGTCCTCTTATCTGACAAATCCCTTGCATTTCTGGCATTCAGTATATTTCATGACTCCGGATATTGGGTGGGCAGCAGGAGACCAGGGAGCAATAGTCAAAACAACTAATGGCGGAGAAAACTGGTTCTTTCAGACAAGCGGCACTCAATACGGCGGATTGAGCTCAATTCACTTTTCCTCACTTTCAAACGGATGGGCAGTCGGGGAAGACGGGAAAATTCTCAAAACAACTGATGGCGGTTCGGTATGGAATACATTATCAAATTCTGTTACAACTTATGATATTAAATCTGTTTTTTTTACTTCACTTACAAACGGCTGGATCTTTGGTAACGGAATATACAGAACGAATGACGGAGGAGATCACTGGAATTATCAGTATCCCGGAATAATAACTACCTTAAACACAGGGTTCTTAATCTCGTCAACTTCCGGCTGGGCAGCCGGAGACGAAGGAAAAATATTATATACAAATACGGGAGGATCTAACTGGATAATTCAGAACAGCGGGACAATATTCGATTTGTTTTCGGTTTATTTTGTTTCACCCACAACAGGATGGGTGGTAGGTGGTAACACTGCAACCGGAAGCGGTATCATACTAAAAACAACTGACCTGGGAAATAGTTGGACATCCTATACAGGAGGAGCACTCAACGATCTTTATACTGTATTTTTTGTATCACCCGTAACCGGCTGGGCTGCAGGCAGAGCCGGGAAAATATATAAGACTTCAAACGGAGGAGATAACTGGTCCTCCATGACAGTCGGTTCAACCGGGTCAGTTTTCCGGTCGATGTATTTCTACTCGGAAACAACCGGCTGGATTATCGGGGATTTAGGAAAGATCTACAAAACCACTGATGGGGGAAGCACATGGAATCCCCAGGAAAGCGGAATATTCAAAAGATTGAATTCGGTAATATTCACCTCATCATCTTCAGGCTGGATTGCGGTAGAAAATAATACCAGCTCAAACGGAATCATACTTGCAACTACAAACGGAGGAGAAAACTGGATTACCCAATCGAGCGGAACGAACAGCAGTTTAAATAGTGTGTTCTTTATGAATTCTTCTACAGGCTGGGCTGTTGGTTCGGGAGGAGTGGTTATGAAAACAATCACCGGAGGTGTAGGAGTTCAAAATATTTCTTCGGAAGTTCCGCAGGATTTCAGCTTAAGTCAGAATTATCCGAATCCGTTCAATCCCAACACAATTATCAATTACGAATTACGGGTTACGAGTTATACAAATCTTGTTGTTTATGACATTATGGGCAGAGAGGTCACAATTCTTGTAAATGAAAAACAAAGTCCGGGGACATATCAGGTTGAGTTTGACGGGAGTTATTTGCCGAGTGGCGTTTATTTTTACAGGCTCACTGCCGGTGAGTTTATGGATACAAAGAGAATGATGCTTATACAATGATCAATTATCAATTATGAATATTCAGGTGAATTCTTTTTTTGACAATTCTTTGACAATTCGAATTTATTATATGCATAATTTTGATTAGTTAAAAAGATTTGAAAGGAGTTTTGAAAATGAAGAAGTTCTATACAATATTTAAAATAGTATC
>CAYNTN010000228.1:0-5295 GCA_964399995.1 uncultured Ignavibacteriaceae bacterium | reverse complement strand
GTGCAAAAGCAGCCAGACTACGGCTCACCTCGTAGCTAAAATCCACATGACCGGGTGTATCTATTAGGTTCAACTGGTGATCTTTCCAGATCATTCGCACCGGCTGGAGTTTGATGGTTATACCCTTCTCGCGCTCCAAATCCATAGAGTCGAGTAGTTGAGCCTTCATCTCGCGCTTTTGCACCGTGCCAGTCAGCTCGAGCATTCTATCGGCAAGTGTACTCTTGCCATGATCTATATGGGCGATAATAGAAAAGTTGCGAATATTAGACTGGTTCATTTACTAATTCTTTTTAGTATTTTTATGGGGTGCATTATCTTGGCTAGTATCTTGTCGGTCTCATGTACCTTGAGTAGCTTGGCGCAAGCAAAAAATATCATCACGCCACTAATAGAAATTACAGCAAACTTTGGTGCTATAGTCATGAATCCCGCATCGTTGGCATATAGCGGAAAAACCCGGGTAATTAAAATATATATCCATAGAGACATTACGCCACTAGCCAGAGTGAGCTTAATTCCAGATTTAATAATAGATTTGTAGCCGTAATTACCAATTTTGCGGGTGAGTAGTATCATTAGCAAAATTAGCTCGTAAAAGGTAGAGATAGTCAGTGCCAATCCTAGCCCAGACACGCCATATCGAGCCGAAAGTATAATGCTAAGAATAATATTTATAACAATTGAGCTAAGGCTAGTAAGTAATGGTGTAAGTGTATCTTCGAGTGAATAGTAAACTCTAGCAATCATAAAAAATAGACTAGTTGCTACAATAGAGCCCGCCAACCAGCCCAGCGTATCGGCGGTAGCTTGATCACCAAAACCAAAAAGCAATCGCACTATGTAGCCACGCATTACTATCGCGATTGCTGCTGACGGAATTACAAAAAACATAATAAGGCTCATATCGCGAACAATCGCCGAGGCAAGCCGGGCCCGGTCTTTTGATTTAGCCGCCCGAATAAGGCTAGGAAACACTGCTGTAGAAATCGCCATACCAAATATACCTAACGGTACATTCTTGAGATTATTAGCATAGTAGTATGATGTGAGACTACCAACGGCTAGCTTGGAGCTAATGGCGGTTTGGATAATCCAATTGAATTGATCAATAGCCAAATCTATAGAGCGCGGTATCATTAGCTTGATAGTTTTGAGTACTCCGGGGTGAAATAGATTAAAGTTAAGCCTATATTTAAAGTGCAGGCCAATAATGCCAAAGAATTGCAGAGCTAGTTGCAGAGCCGCCCCAAGCGCTACTCCCCAGGCTACGCCATAAATAGGTTGCTCGGGGAAAAATTTACTCAAAAACACTATGCCGATAATAATACCGACATTGTACATAACACTAGCCATAGCAAATAGTGTAAATCTATTAAAAGCCTGCTGAATTGCACCAAGCACACTAGAGACTGAGAACAAAAACGGTGTAACCAGCATTATGCGAGTAATATTGACGGTTAAATTATATCGCTCGGCGTCAAAACCTGGCGCTAAAAGTTTAACTAACTGCGGGGCAAATATAAATGCCAATCCACAAAGTGCAATGGTTACTACCGAAAATATGTTTAAAAGAGAGCTCGTAACATGCCAAGCTTCGTCGGTTTTTTTCTGCTCAATATAGCCAATAAAAACTGGTATAAATGATACCGCAAATGCACCAGAGACCAGTATGGTAAATAGTAGATCGGGTATACGAAAGGCCGCTGTATAAGCATCGGTGCTAGCCGATACGCCAAAGTTACTGGCCAGGAGCCTATCTCGAACCAAGCCAAGAAGTCTACTTAAGAAATAACTCAGCGAAATTAAAAACGCCGCTACTGAGAGCGCCCGAGATTTATTTAAACGTTTTAATATATTTTTCACTAGATAGTATTATACCAGCTACAGACCCCATCGTGAATTGGATATTAACCGAAAAGGTCCAAGTATATTTATTAGATTTTAGCTTGGTTCTTCTACAGCAGTCTTGGTGTCTTTTTTGGGAGCAGATTTATCGAGTTTACTAAATAGTTTAGTAAACTCTGGGCCTTCGAGAGTTTCTTTTTCTATTAAAGTTTTGGCAATAAGATTGAGCTTAGCACGGTTTTTAGTAATTACGCTACGGGCAGTCTTACTAGCTTCGGCAATTAGTTTTTGTACCTCATCGTCAATTTTGGCAGCCACGTCTTCTGAGTAGTTACGGCTCTCACCCATCGATTTGCCCAAGAATACTGAACCCTCAGAGTCACCAAATACTTGGTTACTAAGACTTGGGCTCATACCGTACTCGGTCACCATTCGGCGAGCTAGCTCGTTGGCGTGCTTAAGATCGCTACTAGCACCGGTAGTAATATCGCCAAATACCAACTCTTCGGCTGTACGTCCACCCAAGCTCATGGCAATATCGTCTTTAAAATCAGCTACTGAATGCAAATGCTTGTCTTCTTCGGGCAAACTCCAGGTGACTCCGCCGGCCATTCCGCGCGATACTATCGATACTTTGTGTACAGGGTTGCAGTGTGGAAGTAAATGGCTTAGCAGGGCATGGCCAGCCTCGTGGTAAGCGGTAATTTCTTTTTCTTTGTCGTTTAACACATGGCTCTTGCGTTCAGGCCCTAGGGCAATTTTCTCTACTGCCTCATGAAAATCGGCTTGCAGTATTTTTTTGCGGTTATTACGGGCCGCAAATATTGCTGCTTCGTTGGCAATATTGGCAAGATCGGCACCAGACACTCCAGGAGTTTTTTTAGCTATTTCGCCCAGCTTAACATCTTTTTCTAATGGTTTGTTTTTGGTGTGAACCTCTAATATTTCCTCGCGAGCTTTCATATCTGGGCTGTCTAAGGTAATTCTTCTATCAAAACGACCTGGTCTTAGTAGAGCTGGGTCTAACACGTCGGGACGGTTAGTGGCAGCCATTACAATTACATTGGTGCCTTGCTCAAAGCCGTCCATCTCAGTGAGTATTTGGTTAAGAGTTTGCTCACGCTCGTCGTGTCCACCACCCAAGCCGGCACCACGTTGGCGACCCACGGCGTCTATCTCGTCAATAAAAATTATACAAGGCGCGTTTTTCTTGGCCTTACTAAATAAATCACGTACCCTACTAGCACCCACACCTACAAACATTTCTACAAATTCTGAACCCGAGATAGAGAAAAACGGCACCTCGGCCTCGCCGGCTACGGCTCGTGCCAACAAAGTTTTACCGGTACCTGGCGCGCCAAACATTAGTACACCTTTGGGAATTTTGGCGCCTAGTGCCTCAAACTTAGACGGGTATTTCAAGAACTCTACCACCTCTTGCAGCTCGGTTTTGGCCTCAATGGCGCCAGCTACATCGGCAAATTTAACCTTTTCTTTCTCTAGCCCAAACACCCGAGCTTTGCTTTTACCAAAACTCATTGCTTGGTTGTTGCTACCTTGGGCTTGGCGCATTATAAAGTAAAAGAACCCAATAATTAGCACTACCGGCAGTATGCCCAGCAAGATATCAAACCACTTGTTGGCGCCGTCATCGGGATTTTTGACATCCACCGTGACTTTTGAATAATCTAGCCCGTAGTCTTTAAGGCTATTGGTGCGCTCTTTGTAGCTTATCTGTTTGTTTCCATCCTTTAAATAAACCGTTAGCTGGTCGTTCACTACTTCAATTTTATCTACCTTGCCTTGCGAAGTTTCGTCTATTACGTGGCTTAGCGAGACTTGCTCGGGTTTTTTTTCGTTATAATTTGCATAGCCCAAAAGAGCAACTAGCACTACTATGCCTATGCCCACGTATATAAATTGCTTGGGAATTTTTTTCAACATTTACTCTTATACTACCTCAAATTTAATTCGAATATTTTTTTCTTGTTTGTCTGTAATGGAGCGGCGGTCTTTGGCTAGCTGGGGCAACCAAACAATTTCGTTGCGACTATTGACTACTACCGGCCAAATATCGCGCATAGAGCGTGGAACTTTTTTGTCTACAAAAATGTCTTGTAGTTTCTTACTACCTGCCATACCCACCGGGTAAATTCTATCGCCCGGTTGGCGGTGGCGAACCAATAACTTTTGGTGTGGTACAACGATGTTTTCAGATTCATCGTCAATACTAAAGGTGCTGGGCTGCACACTTAATCTAAAGCTTTCATTTTCAAACGGTTTTTGAGTGGTCAGAACGTGTGCCGATCGTTTGGGGGATGGTACTGGTTTGTCTGATTGACACGTGACTTTAAAAGTATCATATCCTAACTCTAAGTGCAAGCCACTCTTAAGGTGTTGAGAAGAGCCGTTTTTTGCCGTTCGCAAGAATTTTTCGGCCTGAGCAAGATTTTGTTTGCTTATACTGGTGCCCGGCTGTAGTTTGCGAATTATATGTACCAGTAAGTTGGTAGCTACTGGCCGAGGTAATATTAAAAACTCCTCTTTGTTTACAACTACTGTACTGGTGGTTTGACTAACCACAATAGACTGCAGCAACTCGTCTAGCTGGTAGTCAATTTGTTGATTGAGGCGCAGTAGATCATTGAGCCTTTTGGTGAAAGAATGGTGAAAGTTGCGATAATTAAGACTGCCTTGGGGCACCAAAACTTTGCGTACAAAATTACGGCTAAAACCAATGTCGGCATTGGTGCTATCTTCTCTATATGATAGATTTTGCAAGCCGGCGTATGCAATAAGCTCAGCCTTATGGAACGGCAATAGTGGTCGCACCAAATGACCACGACGAGCCCGCATAGCGGTAATGCCATGCCGGTCAGAGCCCCGGATGGTATTAAAAATAGCTGTCTCAATAGCGTCGTCGGCGTGGTGGGCGGTGACTATGCGGTCAAAATTAAGATCTTGACGAAGACTTTCTAGATACTCGTACCGGGCTTTGCGCAGGGCCGCCTCGCTGGTTTGGCCGCCAGTATATTTCTCTAAGTTAAATCTCATACCATTCTCTTCAGCCAGCTGTGCTGTTAATTCTACGTCTTTATAGCTATCTGGGCGCACTTTGTGATCATAGTGAGCTACTACAAACTGCCAATTATAGAACTGTTGCAGTTGCGCCAGCATATGCAGTAGGCTGACCGAGTCTACGCCACCACTAACAGCCACCACTAGCTTAGATTGCGGGGGCAGCAAATCGGTGTTTTGAATATGGTTTTGAAACTTAGTTAGCATCTATACTTATTATACAAGAAAACAGCTTAGCTTGCTCTTGTGGTAAATAAAAAAGCCAGCACAATATGCTGGATTATCTATGGTGGCTGCGGTAGGAATTGAACCTACGACCTCGGGCTTATGAGTCCCGCGCTCTAACCAACTGAGCTACGCAGCCTCGTC
>CAYNTN010000227.1:0-5403 GCA_964399995.1 uncultured Ignavibacteriaceae bacterium | reverse complement strand
ATGAGATATGAGCTATGGATTCACGTTTGACGTTTCACATTTCACGATTGACGATTCACGTTTGACGATTCACGTTTGACGATTCACGATTGACGATTCACGATTGACGTTTCACGTTTCAGATATTCCTCAACCTTTTCTGCAAGCCATTCTCTTGCAATCACATTAATGTTATTTTTAAGCTCTTTTTTCAAAATTATTAAATTACTTTTGTCATCATAAATCGATCTGAGAAGCATTCCGAGATATTTCAGGAACATCATATACCTGTCATAATGTATTGATAAAACATCACGTCTTCTGTTAAGGTAATGCCTCGTCGAATCAATCAGTGATTCCAATGCCTCGTATTCCTTTTGCTCAAAATAAATCTGCATTAGTGTCTCTTTGGATTTCAGATAGTAATAAGAATTTTGATAATTAACTTCGTTAAGAAAATCAATAGCTGTCCTGTACTCTTTTCTTGTAAAACTTATCAGCGCTCTTATGAGATTTACAGTGTCTTCTTTAAATTCATTAGCTAATTTAGACTTATATCTTTCTACGAAACTCTCAACCCAGCTGAATTTTTTCAGACGCAGTCCTGCAATGACGATACTGATGAAATCAATATCCTGAAAAACTTCCATGTTTCTATAAAATCCTTTCAGCTCGAAGGATTTATAAATATAGAACAGCTTATCAAGGTATTCATTCTCTCCCATTGCAACTTTATTAAACCCGAAATTTATCATCGGAAAATATACCTGTTCAAGCGATTGCTGATTATACTGTTTAATATTTTTTAATACATGTGCCTGAAGTACTGCAAAATATTCAACATTGTTATCCGCTGTCATCATTTTAAAGATCAGATATTCACAATAGATAAACGGGCTGTTTTTTCTTACTTCCTTCAGATTTTTCTCAATGAAGGAAATGATCTCGCCGGTAAAATTAATGTCTAATTTCACACCGCCGAGTACGTGATACTTTCTGCTTAGCAGCGAATTTACAAGGTCCAGTTTGGATGAAAAAAAATACCGGTCAATCGAATCCGACAGTCTGTAGTACAACTCATCCAGATTATCTTCGACATTTCTGCCTTCATTCAGTATCAGTGTTCTTTTGAAACTGATTTCATTAAAATAATGATCGAAGTTTTTTGTATAATCTCTGTCCAATTCACTGCTTATTTCCTTTGAGATCACATCATAATTCTTTTTTAAATTCCGCACGGAAAGAAAGTTAAGCAGAATATTCTTCTGATGTAAAACATACTTTTCCTGCTCAACAGTTGTTATGAATTTTTCCAGAAGCTTTTTGAAATCGGACAAATAAGACCTTAACTTTGAGTCGCTAAACTTCTCCTCAGGATTTATATAATTCCACAGATCCTCTTTGGATAATATTTCAGAAGATGATGCAATAGTATTCTCAAAATACTCATAGATCAATATCAGCTTTTTGCTTTTATTGTAGAAAGGAGAGCGGATGAAATCACCGAATCGTCTGAGTTCGGAAGGAGTGAAGCTTAATATTAGTTCGGTGAGTTTTAGATTCTTCATAGGGAAATGTTTCAACATAGAAGAAATTTATCAATTAATGAATATACAAATTTGGAATTTGGAATTTCGGATTTGGAATTTGCTCCTGAACTGTCATTCCCGAGTGCTTCAGACTGTCCGAAAACGATTAAGTTTGGTTTGCCACAAAGACTCAAAGGCTCAAAGGATTTTGTTTTGAAAGTTTTTTAACTTTGAGTCTTCGAGACTTTGAGGCAATTTCCTGTTTTCGGACACTCTGCTTTTGTCGGGAATCCAAACACCAAATGCGCGAAAATCCAGGCAGGCAGTTCTCCACAAATCGCATTTTGTGTCCTGAGAATCTTTACGCAGATTCTTTGAAAACAAGCTGAAATCAAACTTTTTACTCCTTTATATTGGTAATATGTCCATAATTTTCCCCGAAAATCGGGTTCAAAACTCGAAAAAATATCTTTGATTTGAATGTGAATTTGGATGTATTTTTGTAATAAAGAAGTCAAACGTCAAACGTCAAACGTCAGACGCAAGACGAGCAACGAGTAACAAATAACGAGTAACGAATAACGAAATGAAAACAATTATACTGTTAACAGCTTTGATATTTATCTCATTTAAAATAAATGATGAAGGACCTTTGAAAAAAAATCAGAACGTGAGTACGGATAATTTTGCAGTTATTGATTCTAAAAAGATGGATGTAAATTCCATAAGTGCGTGGTACAGAACTAACGGAAGTTTTAATCGTGATCCGACAACAGGCAATGCAGGTTTTGAATGGCCAAAAGGGACCGGTCTGACAGCGAGATATGCTTCGGGAATGTGGCTCGGGTGTGTCTCGGGAAATGATACACTGACAGCAATGGCTGAATATGATTATGACTATCAGCCAGGCTATGTGGATAATTTTGGAAATCCTCAGACGGATACGACCTACAGAATTTATCAGATAAAAAAAGATGTCATAAATAGTTATGATTATTTACATTGGCCCGGTAATCAGGGAGCCTACAAAACTTCAGATGGTAAACCATTTCAAATGGGAGATCAGACAATGTTTTTTGTTTTTACTGATGGATTCCCACACAGCGCAAGCGCATCAAGTATTAAATCACTAAAAGCGCAGATACTACAGACTAACTGGGCTTACACCAAAACCGAATACAGCCTTGGTTATCCGGCCAATCCATTTGGCAATACTATTTTTATGGAATACAGAATAATCAACCGGAGTAATCAAACCTGGAATAATATGTGGGTTGGATTATGGACGGATGATGATCTCGGAGTTGCTTCAGATGACAAAATAGGATGTGATACAAATTTACATATTGGCTATACTTACAATTCTAGAAACAATGATGACATTTACGGGACAGCACCCCCTGCTGTGGGACTTAAGTTTATAAGAGGAAGTTTGAAATATACAGGAAACACAAGTGATACTGTAAAATTTTATCAGCCACTCGGCAGCAATAATATTATTAAGAAAATTGGATACAAAGATGAAGGTATGACAGTTTTTAATACGTACTATGGTACTATGCCGCAGCCTTCTGATCCCAGAAGCAATATTGAGACATACAGGGTGATTAAAGGCTGGTGGAGAGAGGGACAAAGATGGGTGAATCCGGTTACTCACGATACAACTAACGAAGCTTTTTCAGGAGATCCTGTAACAGGAACGGGTTGGATAAATCCCGGTGAAACAGACCGCCGGTTCATTACAAGTACAGGACCTTTTGATAATGTACATCCGGGAGATACAATTACAGTTATCGCTGCCCAATTCATTGCAAAAGGAAATTCAAATCTTAACAGCATTACAAAGCTTAGAAACACGGCAAAGATCATTCAGAATTTTTATGATAATAATGCAGCTCCGCAAACGGTCTCGCCATCCCCAAAAATTACTTCTTATGCACCCGGCGACGGTAAAATTTATTTAACATGGAATGACACTAATCAAATCAACTCGTTTAAAAATGTATTAACAGAAGGGACATATAATTTTCAGGGATATAATATTTATCAGATCAGAACTTATGCAAGCCAGCCGGCTGCGGGTGATACTGTTCTGCTGAAAACTTTCGACATAAAGGACGGGATAACCAATATACTCGACAGCATTTATCTCCCGCCGAATACGGGAGTATTTTACGGTATAGTTCAGAAAGGAAGTGACAACGGTATTACAAGATATTTTGAAATTGCTAAAGATACATTTACAAACAAAGGTTTTACAAACGGGACTGAGTATAAGTTTGCTGTGACTTCATATTACTATGATCCGACAGGAGGGCTCTATACTTATCCGAAAGTAAATCAATCACCGAAAACAAATATAATAAGAGTTGTCCCGCAGAATATAACTCCGGGAATACAGGTCAGCTATGAACTTGGAGATACTATTTATACTGATCAGATAGATCTGGCTGTAATGCCAATCATTTATGACCCGTTGAAATTAGTCAATGCAAAGTATACATCCACTTTCGGTGGAACTAATGCAAACCCGAACTGGACAGTAACAAAAACATTTAACGGTACAACTTCCATACTATTTGAGAATGTATATAACTTTTCCGGTGCGCAGGATTCGGTAAGAAAAGCAGACGGACTTATGTTTAATCATCAGCTGATGAAAGATTCGGGATTAGCTCATGATCCCGGTGATCTCTATATTAGTTATTATACATGGAGTGAAAAAGATACAAGACAAAGATGCTGGAAATATGAACCTGACAGAAGGGAATGGTTTACAGCTCCTGATACTACAGCAATAAATTATGTCGCTACAAATAATTTAAAGCTTATAAAAAGACAATTTCAAAGCAGAAGTCTTGGGATGAGCTTTCCTACTTCCAACACATTCAGAAACGCTACTACCCGAGTTAAAGCACAAGGTCAGTCATTTCTTCCGAATGCTCCCAACAGCCCGATTTTAACAGGAGGACCATTACGTAAAATTAAATTTGTATTTGGACAAAATCAGAAAGCATACAGATTTAAAAATCCATCTGGAAATGTTTTGCGGACAGATACTAATTTAGTTAACTCTCCATATGCCGATTTTATTAACATTCCATTCAGTGTATTTGCTGTTGATGAACTTGATTCTTCAAACGGAAATCCAAGACAACTGAATGTTGCATTCATTGATGCGGATGCAGACGGCATATGGAATCCTGATACAACTGCTTTGGCAAAATTTCAATTTACTTACATTTTTGCTTCAACATATGATTCCATTCCTAACATCGCATACACGTCAAAGAATTTAGGTCAGGGAGGAGGAGTTACCGGGTTTACTTCAACAGATATTATGTATGCCTGGCTGCCGCGAGTTAAGAATAATAATGGAGTACCCGCTCAATGGGCGACAGGAGATGTGCTGACTGTTTCTCCATACAGGATCACGCGTCCTGACTTTGTTCCTGGGTATCCAGTGAAATACAGCTGGGAGGTCAAAGGGACTGAGTTTGGAAATAAGCAACTTGCTTCATCTGAAATCAACAGCATTAATGTTTTCCCGAATCCATATTACGGTTTGTCTGATCTTGAATACAATGATGAAGGCGCGAGATTTATTTATATCTCTCATCTGCCGCAAGTGTGCAATATTTATTTTTACACACTTGACGGAATTTTAGTAAAAAGTATAAACAGAAATCAGAGTGATCCAAATAATTCTTTAGAGAAGTGGGATTTGAAGAACGAAAGCGGGAATAATGTAGCCAGCGGTATGTATCTTGTGTATGTGGATTGTAAGGAGCTGGGGACGAAGACGCTTAAAATTGCCGTGTTTACGCGTTAGAGAGCTATGAGCTATGAGATATGAGGTATGAGATATGAGGTATGAGATATGAGGTATGAGATA
>CAYNTN010000226.1:2225-5420 GCA_964399995.1 uncultured Ignavibacteriaceae bacterium | reverse complement strand
CTACAAACATTCCTGCAGTAAGGTTATTGGCTGTTGCATTCGTGCCGCCGCCTCCTGTCCACAAGTAGGTGTAAGGGGCTGTACCACCTGCGGCTATTGAAGTGGCACTGCCACTGCTGCCACCATTGCATAAAGCATCTGTAGGTGTAGCCTGTGCAGCAAGCGGGCCAGGTTCGTTGATGGTAATGTTGTCAGAAGAAATACAGCCATTCGCATCCGTTACTGTAACGGTATAATTTCCTGCAGGAATGTTTGTAGATGTTGCGCCGGTACCTCCAGACGGTGACCATGCATACGTGTAAGGGGCGGTGCCGCCAACTGCATTTACAGTTCCCTGGCCGTTATTTCCTCCGCTGCAGGATACGTCCTGCTGGACACTGGCCGTTACGGTTGGGCCTCCGGTATTTGATACATTGGCAACATCAGTTACCTGGCAGCCATTCGCATCGGTAATGGTAACAGTATAGGCTCCGGCGGCAATTCCCGTAGCAGTTGCGCCTGTACCTCCGCCCGGAGACCAGGAATATGAATACCCGCCTGCACCGCCGTTTACAGTAACGCTTGCTGTTCCATTTGAGGAACCGCATACTGCTGGGGTTGAATTCGTACTTGTCGTCATGGCTGCTGGTTCGATAATATTTGCAACTGCAGTCTGCGTGCATCCGTTCGCATCGGTTACTGTAACAGTGTATGCACCAGCACTAAGATTGTTTTCTGTACTTGTTGTCCCCCCCGACGGAAACCACGAATAAGTATATCCGGCAGTCCCCCCGTTTACCACTGCCGTTGCTGATCCTGTTGCTGTACCGTTGCAAAGCGCAGCAGTGGGATTCGCTGAAGCAATCAGGGCAGCCGGTTGAGTAACAGTCGTAGTTGCTGTTGTTACGCAGCCATTCCCATCAGTAATGGTGACGGTATAGTTTCCTGCTGCAAGATTGGTTGCAGTGGCACCTGTTCCGCCTCCGCCTGACCATGAATAGCTGTAAGGAGTGGTTCCGCCATTTACTGTTGATGAAGCATTTCCGTCCGCTGATCCATTACACAGGATTGGGGTTGAACTGGCAGATGCGGTGAGAATGGCAGGCTCAGCGATCGTGATATTGTCGATTGAAATACAACCGTTCGCATCTGTTGTTGTAACCGTATAATTACCTGCGACCAGGTTTGAGGCAGTTGCTGCACTTCCGCCTGCCGGCGACCATGAATAAGTGATCGGGGATGTACCGCCGGCAACATTCACCGTACCAATACCAGTATTTCCGCCGTTACACAATACATCCTGTTGAACGCTGGCGATAGCAACCTGACCAGGTGTATCGGCGATGTTAACGCTGGAAACTGACGTACATCCGTTCGCATCAGTCACCGTAACTGTATATGCACCAGCAGGCAAATTTGCAGTCGTTGCAGCGGATCCACCTGCCGGAGTCCATGCATAATTGTATGCTCCGGTGCCACCATTTGCGGTTACAGTGGCAGTTCCATTTGCATTTCCGCAAGTTGAATTGATCGCGTTTGTAGAGGTAGTTAATGCTGTGGGTTCTGAAATTGTAACAGATGCACTTGATACACAACCATTGCCATCTGTAATGGTAACTGTATAGCCTCCTGCAAGAAGGTTTGCTGCAGAAGCTCCGGTTCCGCCTGCAGGGAACCAGGAATAGGTATAAGGCGTAACACCACCATTAACGTTTACCGTTGCAGTTCCATCGCTTCCTCCATTGCAGGCCACATTTGTATTTGAAGTTGATGACGTCACCGCTGTCGGTTCGGTCACAACAACCGATGCTGTTGTAGTACAACCATTGAGGTCGACCACATCCACGCTGTAATTACCGGCCGGGAGATTGTTTGCTGTTGAAGCATTCCCGCCTGCAGGAGACCATGAATAGGTATACCCTGCAGTTCCACCATTCACCACCACACTTGCTGTCCCGTTCGTCCCTCCGTTGCAATCAACATTGGTTCCGCTGGCAGAAGATGTCAGTAAAGCCGGTTCTGCTATTGTAACGGCATTTGTAGTGGTACAACCATTGGCATCCGTGATGTCAACGGTATAATTTCCCGCAGTCAGGTTTATTGCTGAAGAGCTTGTTCCGCCTGACGGAGACCAGCTATAGGTATAAGGACTGGTTCCTCCGTTAACTACCACCGACGCACTGCCGTTATTCCCGCCATAACACAATACATCAACCTGGCTGCTTACTCCGGATGAAAGAATGGTGGGTTCAGTAATGGTTGCTGACGCAGTTGTAGTGCATCCATTTGCATCGGTAATTGTTGCAGTGTATAGGCCGGCAGGACGATTGGAAATAGAAGAGGTGGTAAAACCTCCGGGCGCCCATGAATAAGTATAACCCGACGTGCCACCGCTTACGGTAACTGAAGCCGTTCCATTGTTTCCTCCATTACACAGAACATCTGTTGTACTCATCGAGGCTGTAAGCAAGGCCGGTTCAGAAATCGTAAATGATGCGTTGACAGAACATCCGTTTGCATCCGTTACAATAACGGAATAGCTTCCCGCAATAATATTGGCATTTGTCGCGCCGCCGATACCACCAGGGGTCCAGGTATACGTATAAGCACCTGTGCCACCGGCGACTGTAATGGTTGCCCATCCTGTGTTGTCTCCATTGCACAAGACGTCACCGGAGGTATTCACGTTAGTCATCAGGGTAGGTTCAGTAATTGAAATATTATCAATAGAAATGCATCCATTTGCATCAGTTACTGTTACAGAATAATTTCCTGCAGCAAGATTGTTTTCAACCGAACCGGTTCCGCCACTAGACCAGGAATAGGAGAGTGGGGCAGTTCCGCCAACTGCGTTTACTGCAGCACTTCCATTGTTACCGCCATTGCACAATACATTTGCAGTCACACTGGCAGTTGCGACTGGACCTGGTGCATCTGCAACTACAGCAGTGACTGTTTGTGTACATCCATTGCCGTCGGTAACCGTAACGTCATAGCTTCCGGCGGCAAGGTTACTCTCTGTTGTTCCCGTTCCGCCACTCGTCCATGAATAGGAATACGGTGCTGTTCCGCCACCTGCAACTACGGTAGCTGTACCATTTGAAGAACCACAGGTAGATTGGGTTGAAGATGGAACTGCTGTCAGTAATGCAGGTTCTGCGATCACCACGTTGGCCACGGAAGTACATCCGTTTCCATCGGTAACGGTTACAGCGT
>CAYNTN010000226.1:0-2125 GCA_964399995.1 uncultured Ignavibacteriaceae bacterium | reverse complement strand
CGGTTGCAGAACCGGTGGCACCGCCATTGCAAAGTGCATCGGTCGGCGTGGTTGAGGAAGTGAGAAGTGTAGGTTCAGCAATCACCACGTTGGCCACGGAAGTACATCCGTTTCCATCGGTAACGGTTACAGCGTAGTTTCCAGCTGCCAGGTTATTTTCAGTTGCGCCGGTTCCGCCGCTGGACCATGAATAGGCATACGGAGTTGTTCCGCCTCCTGCCGTTACGGTTGCAGAACCGGTGGCACCGCCATTGCAAAGTGCATCGGTCGGCGTGGTTGATGAAGTGAGTAATGTAGGTTCAGCAATCACCACGTTGGCCACGGAAGTACATCCATTCCCATCGGTAACGGTAACAGCGTAGTTTCCTGCTGCCAGGTTATTTTCAGTTGCGCCGGTTCCGCCGCTGGACCAGGAATAAGAATACGGTGCTGTACCGCCTGCAGGAGTTACTGTTGCGGATCCTGTGGCACCGCCATTACACAAGGCAGGTGAAGGAGTAGCAGAAGTTGTTAAAGTAACAGGCTCTGCAATGGTTACATTTCCAATGGAAGTACAACCATTGGCGTCAGAAACTGTAACCGAATAATTTCCGGCGGCGAGATTGCTTTCAGTAGCAGCAGTACCACCGCTTGACCATGAATAAGAATACGGACTGGTACCACCTCCCGGGGTTACTGTTGCCGATCCTGTATTGCCGCCATTGCAAAGCACGTCAGTAGGTGTTATCGGTACTGCAATAGCCGGAGGTTCAGCGATGTTAACAGTGGCAGTAGAGGTACAGCCATTCGCATCAGTGGTTGTTACCGTATAGGATCCTGCAGGTAAATTGCTTGCTGTAGCTCCTGTTCCGCCAATGGGAGTCCAGTTGTAAGTGAGCGCTGGAGTTCCACCATTGGAGAGTACAGAGGCAGTTCCATCTGCTGACCCATTGCACAAGGCATCAGTGGAGGAGGAAATTGCTGATGCAAGTATTGCTGGTTCAATTACGACGAAACTATCTGTGGCAACGCACCCGTTTGCATCGGTAACGGTTATATAATAGGTTCCGCCCGACAGGTTATTTGCCGTTGCGCCTGTACCGCCCGACGGGGACCAGCTGTATGAATAACCAGCAGTTCCGCCTGTTGTTGAAACAGAGGCAGAGCCGTTTGCATTGCCATTGCAATCAACATTTGTTCCGGAAGTTGAAGCCTGTAGTGCCGCTGGTTCTGAAATGGTAACAGACGTGGTGCTGACACATCCATTGGCATCGGTGATCGTTACAGAATAGTTTCCTGCAGCCAGGTTCGATTCCGTCGCTCCATTGCCGCCACTAGGTGTCCATGCATAGGAATAGGCTGCTGTGCCGCCACCGGCTGTTACGGTTGCCGAACCATTGTTTGCGCCATTACAGGTAATATTTGAGGAAGCAGAGATGGAGGATGTCAATACTGCTGGTTGTGTAATGGTTGCATTTGCAGCTGTGGTACAACCATTGGCATCTGTTACGGTTACAGTGTAATTACCAGCGGCAAGGCCGGATGCTGATGCACCATTTCCCCCTGTTGGAGACCATAGGTAAGTGTAAGGAGATGTTCCTCCTCCTGCATTCACAGAAGCGGAGCCTGTACTGCCGCCATTGCACAGCACGTTTGTTACCGGAGGAATCACGGCCGTAACTGCGGCAGGTTCATTTATCGTTGCATTTGCTGTTTGGGTACAACCATTGGCATCAGTAACGGTAACCGTGTAATTACCTGCTGAAAGGTTATTTGCGGTTGCAGCTGTCGATCCACCGGGGGTCCAGGAATAGGTATAGCCTGCTGTACCTCCGCCTGCTACAACAGTGGCATTCCCGGTAGTTCCCCCGTTGCAGATTACATCTGTCGTATTGTTGATGGAAGCGGTTACTGCAGGAGGTTCTGTTATATTTACGTTAGTCGAAGCCGAGCATCCGTTTGCGTCGAGAACAGTGATCGTATAGGTCCCTGCGCTGAGGCCGGTTGCATTTGCAGAATTTCCACCGCTTGGTGTCCAGGAATAGGTATAAGGTCCTGTTCCACCTGAGGCATTTGCATTTGCAGTGCCATTGGCCCCGCCGTTACAAGTCACATTCGTAGAAACCGGAATCGTGGCAGTAGGTCC
>CAYNTN010000225.1:0-5433 GCA_964399995.1 uncultured Ignavibacteriaceae bacterium | reverse complement strand
ATGAGGTATGAGGTATGAGGTATGAGGTATGAGGTATGAGGTATGAGATATGAGACAGATGCGAAACGCTATACGCTATACGCGATATGTCAAATGTAAATCGTGAATTGTTAACTTTAACAACTAATATTAACTATAAACTATTAACTAACTATTTTATCAGGATCATTCTCCTCGATTCAACAAACTCGCCGTCAGCTTCAAGGGTATAAAAATAAATTCCGCTTGATAATTTTGAACCGTCGAATTCAACATCATAACTTCCCGAATTTTGTTTTTTATTAACCAAAGTCACGATTTCTTCACCTTTAGCATTATAAACTTTTAGTCTTATACTTTTAAATTTTGAGATCTGATAATTTATGATGGTCTTCGGATTGAAGGGATTAGGAAAATTTTGTTTTAAAACTATGTCCTGAGGAACAGGTATTCCCACTGCAACCGGCTTTGTTACAACAAAAGACTGCTCTGCTGAATATTCCGATGTATTGTATGTATTATCAACAGTCTGAACGCTCCAGTAATATTTCCCGGTATCAAGATCTGTCAAGTGAATTTGAAGACTGTTGCCTGAATTTCCGTGTCCTGGGAATTTACTGAATCCGTATGATCCGGATGATAAAGGAGAAATTATTTCAGAACCGCCGGGTGTGTTGCCAACACGAATATTGTAAGTAAGTCCCGGAGCAGGAGTATTCTGATCATAGCCGGCAAGCCAGTTGAAATGAATAATGCCTCTGTCGAAAGATGTTGTAAGTCCCTTCGGCTCTACCGGACGATCATTAGCTGTGCTTATTAAATTTTTATATACTGAAAGAACATTTTCAGAAGTAAGCGGATCATGACCTGTTATGATAATGTCAAGTTTAAAATCATTGTTATAATCCCCTGCCGATATGCTGCTGTTAATAAGAGCTGGAAAGTCAGTGTTAACTTCTTCAAAAGTCCCGTTATTATTTCTGAATAACTTTGTAACCGCGGCTGCGTTTCCTTGCAAATTGCCTGTCATCAGAATATCAAGCAGACCATCGTTATCAAAATCAGCCCATAAGACTTTACCAAAAGCAATACCGGGAAATTGCGCAGGATGCTGTGAGAAAGTTCCGTCATGATTGTTGTGCATGATCATCAATCCATTACCGCTGTTGGTTTCACCATTGATAACTATGTCAGCAAAACCGTCCGCGTCAAAATCACCCCATGAAGCCGAGCCTTTAGAAACCGGCTGAATCGAATTACCCGATTCAGAAAAAATCCCGTTATCATTAATGAATATTTTTGTAACATATGAAGTTTTGCTTTCATCAGATTGACCCGTAAGGATAACATCTTTGTCTCCGTCATTGTCAAGATCAAAAAACTCATAAGTAGAATTGTAAAGCGAGTGAAATGTTGTGTTTACTTCAATAAAATTATCTCCAGTGTTTTTATACAGTTTGCTTTCCGGAGCTCCGGCTGAATTTAAACCCGTAATGAATACATCGGAATGAGAATCGTTATCATAATCTATCCACCTGACTGAGCCGGAGTGTATTTTTATGAAATCAAAGTCTGCTAAAGTGAAACCGAAAGGAAGATCATTCCTGTAAATCCCTGAAATTAAATTACCGTTTCGTGAAAGGCCTGACAAAAGAAGATCAATGTCTCCGTCTTTATCAAAATCCTCCCAGCTGACGGAGGCTCCCGAGAGATCCGGAATTCCCGAATTAATTTTTACAAAATTTTCACTTCCCTGATTTAAGTAAACATAAGTTGCGGGTAATCCTGAATCATCCTTTCCCTTTAAAAAAATATCAAGAAGCATGTCATTGTTCAGATCGATCCAATTTACGTTTCCGCCGGCCAAACCTAATATACCCAGCTCTGTTTTTTGAAACTGCTGTGATTGAGAATTGATCACAAAACTGAACTGAATGGTTATTGCAAAGAATACGGCAGTTAAAAGTTTTATCATAGATTCTATAAGTTAGAAATTTGATTTAATTTAAGTTTACTTTTTTAAAAATAAAAATTTTAAATTGTCAAAACATAGAAGTTGCTGGGAATAAATATGTTGAATGTTAATATTAAATTTAACTAATTAACGCAGTTTAATTATAAAAAATTTCTTCACAAATTATCATGAAAACTCCCTCAAAAGACCTCTGGAAACTGATTCAGTCAATGACGATATCTGAAAAGGGATATTTCATGAAGTTTGCTAAGAGACACGTAAAGGACAAAGAAAATAACTACATCAAACTATTCACGGCAATAAATCAGCAGGTAAATGAGTATGATGAGAATCAAATCAAAGAAAAATTTAAACGGGAGAAGTTCACAAAACAATTAACGTCTGCCAAGAATTATCTTTACAATATGATCTTGAAAAGCCTGGTAAGTTATAATGATGATAAGACAACGGACTCCGTGCTGTCAAATCTTAAAACACAGTACACGATTCTTTTCCGTAAGACTCTGTTTGACCAGGCTGAAGTGATTCTGAACAGGGCTAAAAAAATTGCAACGAACGCCGACAGATTTTCAAAACTTGCTGATATTCTTCAGGATCAGAGAAATTTTGATTACAGGAAAATAGCGGAACATGGCTTTGAAAAATATATTGATGAAAGCATCTCTGCTCAGCTGGAAACCCTCAATAAACAGAAAAACATAGCTGAGTATAATGCGCTCTATCTTAAATTGTCATCTTTGTTTAAGAAGATTGGCATTGCAAGGAACAGGAATGATGTCAGATTATTTGAAAAGATAATGAAACATCCTCTTATGAAGACAGAGTCGCTTGCAATATCCGTAACAGCCAAAAATCTTTTTTACATAATTAATTACCTTTATTACTATTGTACCGCCGATTTTCAAAAAGCATTTGAATTTTCAATCAAAAGACTGGACCTCATCGAAAGTAATCAGGAAAAAATTTCCGGAGGCATCAAAGAATATCTTTATTCACTGAGCGATGCAATTGCGATGTCATATAATTTGAAACGATATGACCTCTGCATTTCTTATCTGAGAAGGCAAAGAGACATATCGGACAAAAATGATGTTTCTTCAGCTGTTCCGAATCATCTTGAAATGTACTGTAAATCCTACAGCTTCGAACTAAACATATTCATAATTTCAGGGTTCTTTAAAGAAGGGCTGAATGTAGTGGATGAAGTGGTTCACTGGCTTAAAAAATATAATGAAAGGATAAATAAATCCGAAGAACTAAAAGTAATATACACGATTGCATATCTTTATTTCGGAGCAGGTGATCTCAACAGGTCATTAGTCTGGCTGAATAAAATACTAAATGATAATTCCAATTACAGGCAGGATTATAAAGCGTTTGCCAGAATTTTAAATCTGATCGTTCATTATGAACTTGAGAATTATGATCTTCTTGAATATGAACTCAGATCGGCAAAAAGATTTCTTATTAAGAAGGACAAGCTTTATCCTTATGAAGATGTAATTCTGAGTTCATTCAGAAAACTCCCGGACATCACCGGGAAAAAGGAAAGACTGGACCATCTTGGATTATTAAAAAACCGGATCGGAAAGATCATTAAGGACAGCAATGATAACATTGCAATTGAATACTTTGACATCATATCCTGGATTGACAGCAAGCTACTGTCGAAAAATTTTTCTGATGTAATAAAATCCCATTCCAAAATCAGGCTGAGTGATTTGAAACCGGATTAACAGCCTTCACTCTAATTAATCAGAGAGTCTCTGTGTTCCCTTTTCCCCTGAGGCAAAAGGTATTGACTAAGCATTCATATTTCACCGACTTCTATGTTTTGATTTCTTTTGATTTTGACTGAAGATGTTTTCTCTTTAATTTTGAACCATTATAAATTCAAATTTAAAATAAGGAGAAAATCATGCGTAAAATTTCATTTGCAACATTAGCGTTTATTCTTTTCATAATTTCAATATTTAGTTTCAGCAATATCAATTATTCCATACAGGCAAAAGAAACAAATGACAGGGCGGTAATAAATCCTTTTAATTTATTATTTCCTCCGACCGGATTAACATTCATTTCCGATGCAGGTAACACTTCGCCTGTTAACATAACATGGAGCCGGTCTTCAGCAGGAGTAACATACAGATGGAAATTCGGAGCTCCAAACATCAGCAGTGTAATTTTAAATTTACCTTCAAACAACGGAGGCGCGGATACATTACTTACTGTCACGCCGGCTGTAGTTGACGGAATATTAGCCGGTTTGGGTCTGAATCCTGGCGAATCAGCTGCCGGAGAATGGGCGGTCTGGGCATATCAGGGAACAGATTCACTAAAATCGAATCAGACCTTCAGCATTACATTCAAAAGGAAAGCTGTGTTAAACCCATTTAGCCTTTTGTTTCCGCCAACAGGTCTTACACTTGTAACTTCTCCTGAGAACAATGCTATCATTAACATTAACTGGATAAAGTCCGGTACAGGAGCAACATATAAATGGAAATTCGGAGCGCCTTCAATCAGTTCTGTGATATTAAGTCTGCCTTCAAACAATTCGGGGAATGATACATTATTGACTGTTACTCCTGCTGCTGTTGACGGAATACTCGCAGGTCTCGGTTTAAATCCGGGAGATTCTGTTTCCGGTCAATGGGCTGTCTGGTCATACAACGGAACTGATTCATTAAAATCTGCAGAGACTTTCCAAATAACATTCCGAAGAAGCAGATTGTCAGGATTTAATTTGTTGTTCCCGCCGACAGGTTTGACATTCGTTTCAGATCCGACCAATTCCACACCGGTAAATATTACATGGTCAAAATCAGCGAACGGCGTTTCTTATAAATGGAAATTCGGAGCTCCCGATATCAGCAATGCAATTCTTAGCCTTCCTTCCAATAACGGAGGAGCTGATACTATCCTTACTGTAACACCTGCAGCAGTAGACGGTATCTTAGCCGGACTTGGACTTAATCCCGGGGATTCTGTAGCAGGTCAATGGGCTGTCTGGGCTTTTCTTGACGGAGATTCATTAAAATCTTCACAGACTTTCAATATTACTTTTAAAAGGGATAATCAAATTGGAATACAACAGATCGGAACTGAAATTCCGGGAAGCTTTGCACTTTCACAAAATTATCCAAATCCATTCAACCCTGCTACAATAATCAGATTCTCAATTCCGAAAAATAGTTTTGTCAGTTTGAAAGTATATGATCTTTCAGGAAAAGAGATTAGTAATTTAATAAACGAAAACCTCACTGCCGGAAATTATGAAGCGGATTTTGACGGATCAGGCATTTCAAGCGGAGTTTACTTTTACAGGCTGCAGACTGATGGATTTACTGATACAAAGAGAATGACGCTTGTCAAGTAGTGCTGAGTGTATAGAGTGTATAGAGTGTGTGGAGTGTGTGGAGTATGTGGAGACCTTATGTTTAAAATAGAAAGCCTCGCAAAAGTTTTTTATATTTATT
>CAYNTN010000224.1:0-5447 GCA_964399995.1 uncultured Ignavibacteriaceae bacterium | reverse complement strand
TAGTTGGCCGTTTTCATTCACTTAAAAAAGTTTCTAATGAAAAATTTGGGTTTAAAAAACATTGCTGCTGCAAAGCGCCTGAATAAGCCAATCTATATAGGAGAAATCGGCTTCAAAAAAAATCTGAAATGAATACAGAAAAGCAGTTCTTGAAAATGAAATGTAGACGGAAATGATTACGGATTTAATTCTGAGGACGGATTCGGAGAGACTGTCCGATCGTTAATGATGAATTAGTGATTTATCAATCGTCAATAGTGAATAGTTCTTGTTTATATCAAATGATATTTATTCATCAAAAAGCACCTCTACCGAGACTGAACACATAACCCAAATAAACCTTATTTTTTCTTTTTTTAACCTTAATAGAAAATAAATTCTTTAGAATTTAACCTTATTACCTTATTTCTTTTTACCCTTAATTCCTTAAATTCCTTATACTCAAGTGTCCTTTGATAAAATTTCATAAACTTCTTGTATTCATCTAAAATTATTATATTCAATTCGCACTATTTATTAATAAGGTAATAAGGTTAAAATCAGTTTGCGTTTTTATATTAAGGTTAAAAAAAATTACAATAAGGTTAGATGGATTGTTAAAATTGTAAATTTTTCCATGTACTAAGCGCAATAATTTTCTACCATTTTGAGTAGAATTTTACTTGTGATTGAGTAACTCATCAAAATTACCCTCCTTAACAATTCCGTAATGATTTATTAACACGGTTAACAATTAATTAATCTTTAGTAAACTTCATTGATATATTTTTAAGCATATAAACCAGTAAACAAATGCTTAAAAATATTTCGCTTTTCATAATTATATATCTGATTCTGATTGCTTCAGGTTCTGTTTTTTCTCAGTCAATAAAAGGCAAAGTCACAGATGTTTCAAATTCTGACCCGCTTGTCGGAGCTGTTATAAAAGTTCAGGGGACTTCATTAGGCACACTTGCAGATCTGGAAGGATATTTTGAGATAACTGATATTTCACCCGGGGTGTATAATCTTGAATTTTCCTACATCGGTTACACATCAAAAATATTGAAAGACGTGAAGGTCTTGCCTGATGAAGTGACAAATCTTAATGTCTCAATGGAGGTCGATGGGCTTATAACCGATGAGATCGAAGTTGAATCTTCTCCGACACTGTCAAATGAGCAATCATTGTTAACCGAACAGAAGAATTCATCCAAGATTCAGGACGGTATCAGTGAGCAGCAGATTAAAAGAGCACCGGATGCAACGGCAGGAGACGTTTTGAAAAGAGTGATAGGGGTAAATATTGTTGATGAGAAATTTGTTTATGTAAGAGGCACATCGGAAAGATATAGTAATACAACTTTAAATGGAGTGTTATTGCCAAGTACTGAGGCTGACAGAAAGTCATTTTCTTTTGATCTCTTTCCTTCCAAACTTTTAGAAAATATTATCATCGCTAAATCTTTTACACCTGATCTCACGGGAAATTTTTCCGGAGGTTTGGTTCAATTGAATACAAAGGACTTTGTGGATCAGTTTATTTTTACATTTGAAGCGACAGGTTCGTTTCTCACGGGTTCAACATCAAAAGGAAATTTTTACACTTATGATGCCGGACAATCAAAGACATTGTTTTATAATTCCGGGCTGGATAATGGCGGAAGGGCTATTCCTTCTGAATTCCCGACTACAAAATTTACGAATCCAAATGATTACGGACAGTCTTTGAAAAATAACTGGGGACAGATTAACAGAAAAGCACCTGTAAACGGCGGTTATCAGATATCCTTAGGAAATAATTTTAATGTTTTAAATAATCCGTTGGGTGTGCTGTTTGCATATACTTATAAAAACTTCTTTTCAAGTGAGTCTGTATTCAGAGCCGAATATAATTCTGATACTACAACTCTGCTCTCATATAACGGAAGAGCATCTAATTATTCAGTTTTAAACGGCAGCGTATTTAACCTGAATTACAAGATCGGGGGCAATAATAAAATCAGCGTAAAAAATACTTACTCAATTGCTTCAGACGACAATACTCAATTCTATGAAGGCTATACAACAATAATTGATAATTTTGACAGACAGCTTTACGGAACGGATTTTACGGAGAGAACATTATTTTCAACTCAGATAACAGGAAATCACTTCATCAGCAATATGTCAAATTTAAATTTAACCTGGGCTGCGTCATATGCAGAATCAGAGCGTGATGAACCTGATACTAAAACAACTTATTATCAGAAATCTACAGGGTCTGAAGATCCTTATTTTATGCCTCTTACTACTATTCCAAACGCAAACGTAGGGCAGAGATTTTATTCCAAGCTCTTTGACATCAACAGGACATTCGGCATGAACTTTGATCAGCAATTTTTAAAAGTAAATAGGAAGAATTCAAAAATAAAATACGGATTCTTAGCAATCGGCACTGACCGCAATTTTACTGCAAGAGTCTTTGCGCCTAAGCTTGCCACGTTTTCCAATTTAGGATTTGAGCCGATTGAAACCATATTTGCACCGGAAAATTTTGATTCTACAACCATGTATATGGTTGAGACCACTGACAAGAGCGATGCTTATACTGCTTCTGAAAATACCTATGCAGGTTATTTAATGTTTGACATTCCGGTTAATAAACTTCGTGTCATTGCAGGTCTGCGTTACGAATATGACGAGCAAATTGTAAATGGTTTTGAAAGAGTTTCAGGAGACACGGTAGATGTCAACCAGAGAAACAACGATTATCTCCCCTCATTAAATCTGACATATGCACTCAATGATTATACAAATTTAAGAGCGTCGGCCACTCAGACAGTTTCAAGACCGGAGCTACGGGAAATTGCTCCTTTCTCATACATTAACTTTGTAACGGGAAGCGAGCTTACGGGGAATCCAGAACTTGAAGAGAGCCTGATACAAAACTATGATCTCCGCTATGAAATATTTCCGAATGCCGGGGAAGTAGCTGCTTTTAGTTTGTTCTATAAACATTTTGATCAGCCGATTGAAAGAGTAATCGTCCCGACTATTACAGGACCGGTTCCGCAGTATACGTTTGCAAATGCGATTGGCGGAGCAAATAACTACGGATTGGAACTTGAACTCAGAAAAAAATTAGGTTTCATTTCCAAATACTTAACTGATTTTACATTCAACGGCAATCTCACTCTTGTGAATTCAAAAGTGAATCTCGAAGGTCTTGAGAGCGCTGTCAATGAAAAAGAAAGAAGACTTCAGGGACAGTCTCCTTATACCATAAATGCAGGACTGTATTATGATAATTTTGATCTGGGAATGAGCGCTAATCTGCTTTACAACCAATTCGGTGACAAGATCTCGGAAGTCGGTGCATTGGGATTCAACGACATTTATGAACAAGGCAGAGCCGTGTTTGATTTTTCAATCTCACAAATGTTCCTTATTAATTTTGAAGGTAAGTTTACAATAAGAAATATACTGGATGAAGATATTGTATTCACACAAATGTTTAAGATTAATGATAATCAGGAAATTGAGAAAGTAATCCGCCGGGAAACCACAGGTACTAATTTTGCTTTTACGTTGTCATATAAATTTTAATACGCGAGACGTGAGACGCCAAACGTCAGATGTCAGATGTCAGATGTCAGATGTCAGATGTCAAATGTCAGATGTCAAATGTCAAAATATCTAACTACTAATTATTCAACTAACAACTAACAACTAACAACTAAATTGAAGAGAGGAATCCATGAAAACAAAACTATCATTTCTTTGCATGATAATAATATTGTCTTTAGCAAAGGAGAATTTTTCAGCAGTTGATTCGACGACATTAAATTCGTCGAGCATCACAGGCAACACAACGCTTTCAAGGTCTACCACTTATTACATGAAGGGATTTAATTATGTACAGAGCGGCGCTACACTGACAATAGAGGCGGGAACAAAAATCTTCGGTGACTTTGATACAAAAGGCACTCTGATAATTCAAAGAGGAGCGAAGATTTACGCGAACGGTAATGCAGGTGATCCCATACTTTTCACAAGCAGAAAACCTGCGGGACAAAGGAATGCAGGAGACTGGGGAGGAATTATTATTTTAGGAAGATCCGGAATTAATACGGCAAGCGGCGCAGATTCGGCTGAGATCGAAGGATTCGGACCCGGGCTCGGACCGATTTACGGAGGTCAGCCGAGAATTGACGATGACAGTTCAGGCGTGTTCAGATATGTCAGAATTGAATTTGGCGGGGTTAATCTTTCCGGAATTTCAGGAAATGAAATTAATTCGCTTACAATGGGCGGTGTTGGAAGCAGAACTGTGATTGAATATGTACAGGTCAGCTATGGCGGTGATGATTCATTTGAATGGTTTGGGGGAAATGTGAATTGTAAATATCTTGTGTCATACAAAGTATTAGATGATGACTGGGATACTGACAACGGATACAGAGGAAAAGTTCAGTTTGGTCTCAGCATAAGAGACAGCGGACTGGTAGACGCAAGTACATCAAACGGATTCGAATCAGATAACAATGTAAACACCCCGAGCAATTTCAACAGCCCGAGAACCAAACCGATTTTCTCAAACATGACAGTAATAGGTCCTTATGCAGAATCAAACTGGTCATTAAGTTCATTATGGGGAAGAGGAGCCCATTTAAGAAGAAATACATTAGCCAGCATTTATAATTCAATAGTGATGGCATGGAGAGTCGGGCTCAGAGTTGACGGAAGCGGTGTAGGAAATGCCATTTCAGGCGACACATTACAGATAAGAAATACTATCTATGCCGGCAATGTCCGACTGGCTGACAGTACAGGAACAGGATCATTATCGCCGCAGCAGTGGCTTCAGACTCTTGCTTATGCAAATACAATTTTCAGCAATAGCAGTTCAGTACAACTAACATCACCGTTTAATATTTATCCCGACGTACCACTGCCGGCGAATAACGTAAACTACTGGATTCCTCTCAGCGGATCGCCGGCTTTATCGGGAGCAAGCTTTTCGAATCCTAATTTAGCAGGCTTTGAAAATGTGAGCTTCAGAGGAGCATTCGGTACGGACAACTGGACTGCCGGATGGACTCAATTCAATCCGAAAAATTATACTGTTATAGGAATAAATCAGATATCAAGCATTGTTCCGGAGAAATTCACTTTAGAGCAAAACTATCCGAATCCATTTAATCCAACAACTAATTTGGAATTTGGGATTTCGAAATTGGGATTTGTTTCATTGAAGATTTATGATATGCTTGGCAAAGAAGTGATGACCTTAGTAAATTCTAATCTTACTCCGGGAACATACCAATATAAATTTGATGCATCGGGTTTATCAAGCGGGATATATTATTATACACTTAGAACGAATGGGATTTCGGAGACAAAGAGGATGACGCTTTTGAAATAGTTATAAGTTACTCAGTTACAACTTAACTTCTGCGCAAAATGGTAAGAATATTATTCAATAA
>CAYNTN010000223.1:0-5517 GCA_964399995.1 uncultured Ignavibacteriaceae bacterium | reverse complement strand
GCCAACTACTTCAACTCATCCGGCTATCATGTGTGACTCAATAGAAAATGCTCTAATAACATTTAGCGTACAAGTCGAGAGCTCGCGAGGGAGGGCCTTATGATCACGGTCAAGAGCCAGTTCGTTCAGCAGGCGTTGGCGGGGATAACGTTCGCCTTAGTTGTTGGTACTTTATCGATGATCTGGCCCGTCATCCTTACCCTCTTTCTCGGCGTGCTTCTGCTGCTCCAAATCTTGCTGTGCCGAACCAGAGATTGCCGCGCTGTCGTGGGCCGAGGTCAGCAATGTGCCGATCGCCTTCGCCTCCCTTCGGCGTCCCGGACTTCCGGCGATGCTTTCGTGACGAGATCAAGCGGCGCGGTCGTCAGTCGAAGGCATTGCGCCAGGAGGGAATGGGCTCCGGGGTGATCATGAGTGCCGACACGGAGTCTTGACTCGTTCGAGGCGTCGAGATGGGTGAGACAGGCGTGTCTTATCAGCCGTTGGAGGTATTGGTCACGTGAGCCTCGCTCTTTGCGGTTGTTGGGCGGCAGTAACCGATTCGTCACGAATGATGTGGTTAAGACAATAGTCATGTCTGACACGGAATTTAATAGTATTCCTCTGCTCATTTCATTGAGCACAGGATCTTTTGCGCTGGATTCTGAGCGTTCCTCCATCCACTGGGTCGGCGTTGGACCGCGCTGTATCAGGCATAGGCATTGCTGGACTCAGAAAACGGGGAAGACATTCCATTCATGTTTCGTGTGGGAGTCTAATGATTGGTGAAAGTGTCGTACTAGGATTCTTCGCCAAATAGGAAAAGTAGGAGGCCGTGGGTTCTGTGGAAACTAGGGTTGAGGACCGACCGGGAAATAATGCCTCTGAGCAGTCAGAAGGAGCGGGGCTCGAAACGTCCAAAAACTTAGAGGCTTCTGGGACGAGTAGCAGCACGAACCCTTCTGCTGCGCGCATTACGATAATCGATATTAGTTCGCCTGCCCGAGCATTGGCGGTGCTTCGCTGGAGCGACTACGCCTTGGTCTTCCTTTGTGGCATTTGGGCACTTAAGGCTCTAATTGGATTGCTGACAAGAGGCTTGAGTACAGAATGGTCCAGTTTGGGTACAGCAGGAGCCATGATCGCAGTATTAGCATTTTCAGCGTATACAGGTTGGCGGCATATCGGCGTCATTGATCATCGAGTCTGGTCATCCTATCTGTGGGTGCTCCCATCGCTGACAACCCTCTGCTTTTGGGTAGCGCTGTTGACAGTTGTAGACCTGGTGTCGGCGTCGCAAGGTCAGCCTTCTGTCGATTTGCCTGCTTTTTTCAACTATCTCCAAGAGCGAGCTATGGACGTTGGGAGGGTATTAACTATCACTCTTGTCATTATTCCATTAATTCCTGTATTTGCCAGCGTGCTATTCCTTCGCAGGGTGCACATCACGCCAATGGGTGTTCGTCTAGTGGATCTGCTAGCGAGCCTTACAAAACTTAGTGGCATGTCCGGGTTGCGATTGTCAAGTATTCCGATGGCGGGTGTAGGTCGTGGATTTACCTACGTCATTTGTGGTGCCGCTCTGCTAATAGGCGTGGCATATTCACCGGATTTTCTGGATGTGCGGCAAGAACATGACCGTAACCTACTAAGATGGGTTGAGCAGCTGAATGTTCTAGGATTCTTTCTCATCGTTCGTGCGCGCCGCTATTTTCAAGTCAGCGCCGATTCGCTTCTGGCGGTTGACAAAAGACCGCCCGTCTTATTCCTCCGTTCATTCTCCGACGATGAAAAGCAACTCTATCGTAATTCACAACGTGCAATCTTTGACTTCTCACTCGAGACACGGTTGGCTAATCACTTTTACAAGTTTGGTCCGTTCATTGCGATTGGCTCGCCAAGAGATGACTTGCCGCAACCGGGCGCTGCACGCGTGATTTTGCCGGACGATCAGTGGCAACCTCGAGTGCTTGGCTGGATGAAAGAGGCGAGCGTCATCATTATGTACGCGGGAACGACAGAATGGGTGAACTGGGAGTTACGTAAAATCGTAGAATGTAGTCGGTCGACTCGACTTATCTTGATGTTTCCGGAAACCAAACTTTGGCGTTCCTCTCGCCGTAAGCGTGATACCGCTACTCGCGTTGAACATATTTGTGAGGTGTACAAGGACACTCTGTGGGAGGAAGAGCTCAAGGAGTATTGTGACTTCGCAAATGTTCGCGCGATGCTCTTTTTCGCAGACGGCTCGATGATGATGATCAGAAGCCGGTCGCGCAGTAGAGATGCCTACCACCTCGCAGCACTCGTTGCGCATTATGTACTGCTTCATCCTTCGAATACTCAAATGAGTACCGTCAATGATGCGGAGGACAATGGGCTACGCTGGACGAGTGCGCTGGCCTGGGCTCTCTCTGGGTTTATGGCGCTGGGGGCTGGACTCTATTGGCTGGCCTTAGACGACGAGACCAAGCTCACCTTTAAACGGAGTGAACTCTACTACACTGAACCGGTCACCCGAGCAGTGGCCAGTAGCGTGGGTGAACATTTGGTTCGCCAGCACTTCTTCTCAGACGAAACTGCGGCTACGGTTAAGTTGATTCAAAAAGAGGAACGCTACCAGTTGGGTTTTGTGATCAATCCCGCGCACTCCGAAAAGCTTTGGATCGCCATTCAGTTTGGAGTCATGGGAAGCGACATCGGAAGGGATGTGCTGGCTGGAAAGCCGATCGATGTCGCACTTTATGATCAACAGCTTAAGCTAATTAAGATCGTACCGGCGAGTGCGAGACTCCTCTATGGCAAGGGGGAATTGTATTACACGGATCCAATTAATGTGAATGAAGCCCAGGCGATGGGAAGCTGGCTGATGCAGAGTGGTTTCTTCTCTGAATCGAGGGCGACAGCAGTTCATTTCGGTCGCGAGCAGGGCGTCTATCAGTTCCGATTTGTGGTCGATCCTTCCATCCTGGATGACCCACAGGTTACTGACGCCTTTATCGAATTGAGTCGTGCAATTGCCGCCCAGGTCCTTGGTGGTGAGGCGATGTTAGTCCACCTGTGCGACGGAGAATTTCAGACGCTGAAAAGCACACGAGTGGAACCTGTTCAAAAGCAGGACTGAGGACAAGGTAATTCCTCAAAATACCAGTACTTCACTTGGGGTCGCCCATCTCGAAGGCGCCGGTCAAGAGGGCACAGTCCATCGTGCCCTCCTATTCTGCGAACGGGGCAAGCGTTCAGATCCCGTCTTCCCTCGCCATCGTGGCCGCATGACTCCATCGCATCCCGGTTGTCCTCGTCAGTGGTGTCGGCTCCACGCTGAGCCGCACCAGTCACCCATCAGGATCAAGGCAAAGAGCCGTAGGCGCTCCCGCCCCTGGCCAATCGTTGGCCCCCACAGGGTCTGTGGGGTCTGACATGACTATTGACTTATTGGCGAGGGCAATCGACCATTTCTATCGAGGCTGCCTATCAGCACGGCGCAGTGGTAGCGATCGAACCAGGGTTCAAAGACATCGAAGGGGTGAGAGTCTTTTCATGGTGCTGCCGCCGTCATTACGGCGTCGCAGCGGCAGTAAGCTAGGATTCAGTTGCTCACTGTTGGTTCGGAATCAGCGCTCGACATTGTTTCCAAAACAGGCTGCCGACGTAGCGACGGAAATCGCCTCGGCAGGATAAGCAAGCTAGCCCGCGCGCCCCAAGGTGAGCAGTTTAACCGGCACAGCCAACCTTCGAGCTTCGGCTGCGAGTCGGCGATCGGCTGTGACAATTGTTCTGCTGGCAGCTTCGGCCACGGCAAGATGCAAGGCATCAAGTGTTCTGAGCGTTCCATTGAGTTGCCCCAGCCACGACTTGGCCAAGCGATAGTCTCGTGGCCTGAGGGCGAGAACTTCATAGTACCCATCCTCGACGTGCGCCTCAAATTGGGCCATCACTCTTGCTGCGCTCTCGCGAGACAACGTCTTTTCTCGGACTTTTCGGGAAATGGCTGACACGAACTCGACCAGGGTGAGATCGCTGATCAGTGGAGAGCTGAGGTTTCTCAGGGCTCGCTCCGCTGCGAGACTTAGCGGCTCCGGACAGTAGTAGGCAGCGAGGACGCTGGTATCGACATACGCCATCACGCTCGCTCATCCAACCGTGAGTCAATCACAACACGACTCAAGGCACGCCCCTTTCTCTTAATCGACTGGCGCAATCGACTGAGCGACGGGAGTCGGCGTGGATGTCGTGAAGGCGGAACAAGCCTGGCGACAACTTCGCCGCGTCGCGCGATCGTAATGGTTTCACCGCCCTCGGCACGATCGAGGAGAGATTTTAAGAGGCGACGAGTCTCTTTGACGTTGACAGATCCCACGAATGTCTCCTGTGTACACCACTAGCGTACATCAGTCATGCGAGATGATCAAACCTGTTTTCAGCGTCGTTGTTCTCGCTGAACGAGGATTGGAGCGAGTGGACGGCTGATGATTTCCGCGACTCATCCCGCTAGGATGCCGCCTCCTCGATGTGAACATATCGCTTGGAGGGAGGGTTGACCTTGGTCGTGATGGTTATGCCCATAGCCGCCTGTGCGACCGGGCCTTACAGGCCGCTGGTTGAGGCGGGATGAGCGAGACTGAGCGGCTCAAGGAGCATATGTAGCGAGTCGAGTATCGCGTGGGGGCGTAGAAAGATTGGGCAAGTACTCCTTACAAAACTCAACGCGAATGCGTTGAGGTAGACGGGACTCTGATCTTGCTCTATGCGAATAACGGCGATGAGTCGAAGACTGCGGGTGCGGATTCGTCTCTACAAGTCACGCGGCTTTAGCAGGGCGCCAGCGAAGACCGACGCTTAAGATTTCTTGTAACAATTCTTTGTAATGATAGTCGGCCTTCTTGGCTGAGTCGGCAAAGTCTTCGTCTTCCGCGATCTGAGGGTTGGGATTGGCCTCCAGGACGTAGAGCTGTCCATCGGCCGCCATGCGCATATCGATACGCGCATAGCCGCTGAGTCCGAGCGCCCGATACACCCGTTTGGCCAGATCCTGAATATCTTCGGTTTTGCCCTCAGGCAAGTTGTCGGCTTCGCGTGAGGTGATGCCGTACTTCTGTTGATACTTCCGGCTCCATTTCACCCGCTCTGTCGCGATGCGTTTGGCGTCCTCCGGCAGCTGGTCCATGATGAGTTCCCACACCGGCAGTACTTGAAGGTGCCCGTTCCCAATGATCCCCACATAGAACTCGCGGCCCTCGACATACCGTTCGATCAGTGCCCCAGTGCCGATGCTTTCATGAATGAACGCCACTCGCTCGTTCAGTTTGTCGTCGTCCTCTACGATCGAGGCTTGGGAGATGCCCAATGAGGCTTCTTCGTTGACCGATTTGACGATCAACGGAAATGATAGCTGTTTGGGCCGCTTTACCGTACGTCCTTGAGGGACTTCGATGAATTCAGGGTAAGGAATGCGGTGGAAGGACAGCACTTTCTTGGTCAAGGCTTTGTCGCGCGCCAACATCAGTCCGCGCGGATTACAGCCGGTGTAGGGCAGGT
>CAYNTN010000222.1:0-5537 GCA_964399995.1 uncultured Ignavibacteriaceae bacterium | reverse complement strand
GCAGAATGGGTATTCAAAAATTATTTCCACTGTAAATCATATAGAACCAAAAAAAGTTTATTGACTGCAATGTTCGCAAAGAAAAATCGCATTGTTTACTTTCAACAAATACAAAGCAATAAATTGAAATTAAGATTTTATTAAACTAATTTGTTCACACCAGGACAAATCTCATTCACTTAATAATCCGTTAATTTAAAAAATACAATAAATCATGTCAAGAGTAAGCACATATCTGAATTTTCCGCGCAATACGGAAGAAGCATTTAACTTTTACAAATCCGTTTTTGGAGGTGAATTTAATGGAGAAGGGGCAGCTAGATTTAAAGACATTCCCGTTTCCGAAGGAATGCCTCCGGTTCCGGATGAAGATAAAAATCTTGTTATGCATATTGAACTGCCGATACTCGGCGGTCATGTTTTAATGGGAACCGACGCTCCCGAAAGCATGGGTTTCAAAGTGACTCACGGCAATAATGTCTCAATTAATCTTGAACCGGATACAAGAGCCGAAGCTAAAACGCTGTTTGATGCTTTATCCGCAGGAGGTAAAGTCACAATGGACCTTCAGGACATGTTCTGGGGAGCGTATTTCGGAAGCTGCACTGATAAATTCGGCATTCAGTGGATGGTCAACTGCATGGAAAAAAAATAAAATTTGGGATTTGCATTTGTTATAGTCACTTACACAAGAGACAATTTATTAATAAGTAAAAGATTGAACTCTGTAGAAGTGATAGATCTGTTGCTGGTTTTAAAACAGATTGAAGATCAATGTCTGGCTTTTCAAAAACCCTCACTGGGGCTGTCTAAAAACCTACTCTTCCCAAAGCCCAAGCTTTGGAAAGTTGATTTTCGTAACGAATTCCTTACCAAGCTGGGCGTAATTAAGGAGTAGTTAGTAGTTTTTTATACTGTCCCAGTTATAATACACTGAAATTTCCTTGCCAAACCGGGTTAGGTAAGGAATCTCGGGGTTTTTGGGATAGCCCCTAAATTTAATAAACCTTACTATATTCTCCGAAAGCTTTTAGCAGGGATCCACTCACTAAGATTTTTTAATCAGAATGTCATATTGTTGATTGGATTCTCCGCAAGTAGCACGCGGGGGAAATTCAGATAATTCTGAATTATTCACCATCTTAAGAAACTTATTTTGGATGGTTGCGGATTGAATATTCTTTCAAACACAGTTTTTATATTTAATAAGCTTTTCCATAATGTTATATTTGACAAATAATTTTTCAGATGTCCCACAAACTTTTAGGCGATTCCATTCAAATAAAAGAAATTAACGAAACGATCAAGCAGGTAGCTCCTACCGATGTTAGTATTCTTATTACAGGAGAAAGCGGAGCAGGTAAAGAAATAGTCGCCGAGTCAATCCATGAGAAGAGCAACAGAAAAGATAAACCGTTTATTATTGTTAATTGCGGAGCAATACCGGAAGGTATTATAGAGAGCGAATTGTTTGGACATCAGAAAGGATCTTTTACCGGAGCGATTGATGACAGGAGAGGTTATTTTGAATTAGCCGATAAAGGAACGATCTTTCTTGATGAGATTGGAGACATGCCGCTCGGAACACAAGTTAAGTTTCTGAGGGTACTCGAATCAGGTGAATTCATGAGAGTCGGCGGTAATAAAACCGTAAAGGTTGATGTCAGAGTCATTGCAGCAACAAATAAAGATTTATCTGAAGAAGTACTGGATAAAAATTTCCGTGAAGACCTCTATTATAGATTAAGATCAATTAATATTTATATTCCTCCTCTTCGCGAAAGAAAGTCTGATATTAAAGTTCTGTTCGACCATTTTATAAATAAATACTGCAATGCAAACAATATTGAGTTTAAAGGCATTGATGAAAATGCTATGGACTTTCTTTTAAATTACAACTGGCCCGGCAATGCAAGAGAGCTTAAAAATTTTTGTGAAAGTATTATTGTATTGTATCCGGATAAGAAGCTGACGATTGATGATATTAAAAAACATCTTCAGATAGATGTCATTGAATCAAGCCGGTCATTACCCATATTATTTAACAAACCCAGAGGAAATTCTGATAAAGATTTTTTATTCAGAGCTTTACTTGAGCTCAAGTCGGATATAATAGACATTAAAAATTATTTAGGTACGATGGATTTGAACAACATCAAGAATCAATCCGGCAGGGAAGACTTTGTAATAGCAAAGGACAGGATCATGAATATGACTATGGATGATATTGAAAAGGAGACCTTGATTTATCTGCTGCAGAATAATTACTGGAATGTAGAGAGAGTTGCTGATCTTTTAAAGCAGACACCGAGAAACATTTACAGAAAAATGAAAATGTATAATATTAACAGGGATGACAGATGGAAAGACTGAGTAAATCTTGTCTAATATTTTTTTTATGCTTTGTTTATTTCAGCTGCGGAGTTTACGGATTCAGAGGGAATAATCCTCCGGCAGGCATTAACTCTATTGCAGTGCCTACATTCATTGATGCAAGCGGTTTCTCAGCTCCAGCTCTTGCTGAAGATTTTACACAGCAGCTTAAAGATAAAATAATCAATGACAATACATTCAGAATCGCCGACCCGAAAATAGCGGATGCTATTCTAAGATGCACGATCTCATCTGTTAAAGACGATGCGCTTGTGATTGCTTCAGGCGAGAATGTATCGAGAAGGAAAATTACCATTACGGTAAATGTAATATTCGAAAATTTAAAGAAGCAAAAAAATATCTGGGACAAGAGCTTTGAGAACTACGGTGAGTATGATTCTTCGAATGATGCATTCTCAGAGAGGACTAACGGTATTGAAATCGCAGTGGAGAGAATTACAGAAGATATAATAATAGATCTGACTTCTAACTGGTAGTTTTTAATAATTACGAATTACGAATTACAAATTAGGAATTACAAATTACGAATTACGAATTACGAATTACAAATTACGAATTACGAATTACAAATTACGAATTACAAATTACGAATTACTAATTACGAATTACAAGTTAACTAACTTTATGAACTTTATAAACTTTATAACTTTATGAACTTTATAAACTTTATAACTTTATGAACTCAATATGACTATTGAAAGCCTAATAATATCTGCATATATAATTTCTCTGACGATTCTCTTCTTTTTCGGCTCTCACGGATTTAATATGATTTACTATTACTTCAAGACTTTCAACATGAGGACAAAAGACCTTAGCGTTGAAGATTTTTTTATGCATGAATATCCTGTTGTTACTATTCAGATTCCGCTTTATAATGAGCAGTATGTCATCACACGTCTGATTGATTCGGTAATCCGCCTTGACTATCCCAAAGACAAGCTTGAAATACAGATCCTTGATGACTCTACCGATGAAACCACGTCCATAATTACTGAGCATATAAAAAAATATACCGATGACGGTTATGATGTAAAACATATTCACAGAAGTAACCGCGAGGGATTCAAAGCCGGTGCATTGAAGATCGGTCTTGAAACTGCAAGAGGGGAGTTCGTTGCTGTCTTTGACGCTGATTTCATACCAAGGAAAAAATTTTTGAAGAGAACAATTCCGTATTTTTATAAAGAGCAAAACTTAGGGCTTGTTCAGACCAGATGGGAACACATCAACCGTGAATATTCACTGATGACAAAGACCCAGGCAATCGCTCTTGACGGACATTTTGTAATTGAGCAGGCGGTTAGAAACCGCGCCGGCTTCTTCATAAATTTTAACGGAACAGGAGGAGTCTGGAGAAAGAAATGTATCTTTGATGCGGGTAACTGGGAAGCAGACACTCTCACTGAAGATCTCGATCTTTCATACAGAGCGCAGATGAAAGGGTGGAAGTTTAAATATCTGGTTAACTTTACGTCTCCAGCCGAGCTTCCGTCGGATGTCGGTGCGTTAAAGTCACAGCAGTTCAGATGGACTAAAGGAGCAATTGAAACCGCCAAGAAAATTTATCCTAAAGTCTTGAAATCCGATTTGTCGTTTAAACTCAAGATTCAATCGTTTATTCATCTTTACAGTAATCTGGCATATCCATTCATTCTGATGGCAGCCATTCTGAATCTTCCTGTCATGTTAATAAAACTTACGGGTCAATATGACGCAGTATTTAAATTCATGTCATTATTTATATTTGCTTTCATAAGCTCATTTATTTTTTATTTATATTCCCAAAAGGATGTTTACCCGGATTGGCAAAAGAGAATCATATACTTCCCTGTTTTTCTTGCCGGCAGCATGGGATTTTCCGTCAATAATACCAAAGCTGTTCTCGAAGGATTGCTTGATAAGAAAAGTGAATTCGTCCGCACTCCGAAATATCAGATAATGAATAAGAAGGATTCGTGGGAAGGTAAGAAGTATGTCAATAAAAAATTATCTTTTACAACATACATTGAGGCATTCATGGCTGTGTATTGTTTTGCAGGAGTTGTTATTGCCATTGCCACTGCTCAGGTTGCGGCAATACCGTTTCAGTTAATGTTCTGCGGAGGGTTTTCCATAATTTCATATTTATCCATCAGGCAGGTAATAGTAACAAACCGTCTCAATGCACAAAAATTAGCTCTTAACACGAAATAAATGCAAAGTAAATTTGATAAATACACCCTTGAACTGAAATCAAAACTCGATAAGAATTATCTCTCCCCGCTTTTTATCCGGCTAGCAAATCTTTTGTATGCAAACGAACATTACGAGGAATGTATTGCTGTATGTAAAACCGGTCTTGAAATATATCCGAATTATCTTACTGCAAAATTAATTTTACTCAAAGCTTTTTTAAAAGCTGAATATCTTAATGAAGCTGAGATACTGTATAAAGAAATCAAGACTAAGCTTACAAACAGTGAGTTAAGATCAAAATTTGAAAACAATATTCAGAATTTAAAAGCGATTTCAAAACAGGAAAAAATTTATTATCCAAAGTCATCAAAGTACAAGTATGATTACAAATCTTTCGAGAAAAAATTTAATCCCCAGGAAAATCTTTTTTCGGAATTTTCTCTGAAAGATCTGTTTGATGAATCTAAAAAAATTAAACTTAATGCCGGGAGTGAGAAGGATTTCGGTAAGTTCATGGAATTATTAGAAACATTTCATTTCGAAAAAAATCTTTCGCCGGTCCCTGGAAATATCGATGCAAGTGCATCAAAAGCAAATCCTCCAGGTCAGGATGAACTGCTGAGTAAAATAAAAATTGTCACGGAAACCCTGGCTGATATTTATGCGCAGCAGGGAAATTTTAATGAAGCTTTTGATGCCTACAATATTTTACTGCGCGCAGGATCAGGCAATAGAAAGAGGATTGAAGAGAAATTGAATGAACTTGAGAGGAATGTCAATCGTCAAACGTGAAACGTCAAATGTGAAACGTCAAACGTCAAACGTTAAACGTTAAACGTTATTCTTCATTAATATTCATAGCTCATACCTCATATCTCATATCTCATACCTCATATCTCATAGCTCATAGCTCATACCTCATACCTCATACCTCATACCTCATACCTCATACCTCATACCTCATA
>CAYNTN010000221.1:0-5669 GCA_964399995.1 uncultured Ignavibacteriaceae bacterium | reverse complement strand
CACTCATAGTATTTTTTTTATAAAGTTAATTAACTATTTTGAAATTTAATATTCATTTTCATCAATGCTCAGAAAATCCAAAAGCATTTCACAAATTTACGAAGAGACAAAGCATTATGATCTGGTAATTACAAATGATGCAGCATTGGCAACTGCTTTAAATAAGTTAGTTGACAATCCCCGGCTTGATTATTTTGCAATGACTCCGAGACAGATCGCATCAAAATTCGCTTTGCTTAATTTCACCAGATTGTATTCCAAAGCTGAAATTATTTTGGAAATAACAAAGCTTACGAAAAATCCGCTAAAACTTGTTCATCAGAGCATAGAAAAAATATTTGATGTATGGAATCACACCGGACTGCTTGAAAGCTGTAATCTTTTTTTAGGTGATGAAAAAAATTTATTAAAATACCTTGAGAAGTTAACTACGGTCGAATATGCCATGGAAAAGTTTGATGAAAGCTTTTATGAGAACAAGACAATTGCTACAGCAGGATTAATTTTATTCAATGAACTTGACAAGCAGGTATTGCCTAAGAAAGGAAAAGCTGCGGATGAAATTGATCTGTTTGACAGCGAGGAAAACATAATAGAAAAGACTTATATTTTCAGCGCTTCAAATGACATAGTAAATCAGACAATAGATCTGATTACTCCGGAAAACGCAAATGAAACAGCTATAGTCCTTAATACAGAATCAAAGTATCCGGAAGTATTTAAATCAAGATTAGTTTCAAAAGGAATTAAGCTGCAGATTAAAATTTACTTAAGAGAGGACCTAACCACCGGAAGCATACTTTCATTTATGGAATCCGCCATGTCGCTGAATGAACTCAAGCTCAGTGAAGCATTGTTCCTCGAAGCTTTTCTTGATATTAAGCTCAACAGGAAGTTCAGCCGTTACCACTTCTCCAATTATGTAAAATTAAATAAGCACCAAGCATCGCTTCAGAGAGCTTATGAAATCATGAGTGAGACAATTACTTATTCATTCGGAAAGCTCATAGAAGTTCTCGGCAAAAGCTTTCAGATAAAACCGCGTGAGGAGTTTCTTCAGGTGATTGAATTGCTTGAGCTTAAAGACAAGATGATTTCTGAAGAGAACGTGAATCTTCTGAAATATTTTATCACGAACATTGACATTGAGCTTGAGAGAAGTGAAGACGGTGTTTTGCTAGTGAATTCACTTAATTCCGCTTACGTTGACCGGCAGCTGGTTTTTTTCATCGGAATGGATGAAAGCTGGTGCCGTCTGAATCCCGATAAACCTTATATTGAAAAAGATACGGAAGAGGAAAAAAACCTAACCAAATTTCAGATACTTCTTTCACAGGGAATGCAGAAATATTACATGGCACTTGACAGTAAAAGCAGCTCAGGTTTTATTCCGTGCTATTACTTTAATATTCTGGCTGACCGCAACATTGATAGTTTTGAAAACAATTTTTTTAAACCGGTAAATGCCGGATATGAAAGACCTGATTCCGTTGTGCAATTCAGGAAGGATAAGACTGCTAAAGCTGAAATTGATGAGATAAAAATAATCTCACAATCAGACCTTAATAATTTTTTTAAATGTCCGAAAAAGTATGCTTACAGCAAGCTCATAAGTTCTGAAGAAAATGTACACCTTGCCAAAGGCATTCTGCTGCATAGTTTTGCTGAGTTTTATTTTCAGTATCCGGAAGAAGCGGTAGAAAACTTTGAACGTATCCGGGATGAATTGCTTGTTCGTTATAAGGTTTTTTTTAAAGATGAAAGCATGGCAGCTGAGAAGACCGAATTTGCAGTTAGCATGAAGGCAATCATGAGATTTATTGATTCAAAATTATTAGTAAAAGAAAAGGCTGAGGAAAAGATTGAAAACAGCGGAAATTTTCTGTTTGAATTGTTTGGCAAAGAAAAAATATATTCGAATACAGAACGTAAGTTTGAAAATCATGATGCAGGCATTAAAGGTAAAATTGATTTGATCTCCAGCAAAACAATTGTCGATTACAAAACCGGTAAGCAGAGCAAAACCGATCCTATGATGATTAAGGAATTTCAGCCTGAGCTTCTCAAAGAGAGCAACATCAAGGATGTTAATTTTCAAACCCCTGCATACCTTGCAGGGCAGAGGGATATTTTTAAGAATGAAGAAATTGAATTTCTTTATCTTCAGCTTCTGGAAAGTAGAGAGAAAATATTAAAAGGAAATGAATCAGGTATTGAATATTCATATCTGAAGTATATCCCGAAAACTTTTAAAGAGTATGTTTCGTCAGAAGAGTTTTTTAATAGAAATACTACTAAGCTTTTTAAAAGAACAGGATACGAAAATTATAAACGCTTCATTGAATCTAACCTGGATTCAGTAAATTTTTTTGATAATGGTGAATGCAGGGAGTTTGAAGAAAAATTTTACACTTATGTAACAGAAACACTCGGGATCTCAATCGGTGAATTAGACAGAAGATCAGTTGATCAATTTAAGCTAAAAGAAGTGCAGCCATCATTAAAAGCCATCAAATTAGCAAGGACCAAGGGTTCTATCTTCAGTGACGACATAGATAATTTCATAAAACTTGCAAAAGAGAAAATTGCATTGATAAACAAATACAACAAAGAAGATTTTCCGAATGAACCGGCAATGGATCTGAGAAACATATGCAAGAGCTGCGAATATCTGAATATCTGCATTGGAAATAAATTCTGGACGGGAGTTGAGAATGAAGAATACAACTAATCCGCAGGACATACTGGCTGAATCTCTGGACGGCATTTATCTTGTTGATGCCGGAGCAGGAACAGGCAAGACTCATACCATCATACGGCGTTATGAAAACATACTCAAATCGGGAGTAAAACCCAAAGACATTCTGCTCATTACTTACACAACAAACGCTGCAGATAAGCTCAAGGAAGAAGCAATGCTTAAAGCAGCAGGGCATGTAAGCATTACTGAAATTCTAGAAGCTCCGATACTGAACTTCCATTCACTGTGTGTAAGGATTTTAAAGCATTCAGGAAGCAAGTCGGCAAAACATCTGGGGATAAGTGAAGAGGTTACATCTAACTTTACCATAATTGAGAATTTCGGTTTTGAAAATGAAATTTTCAGAAGGTTTTTTCTCCAGTTCCGTAACCGAACTTACAACAAGTATGAAGATATTTATCTTGCTCTCAATAATAATCACAAGCCGGTATTAGACATTATAAAGTTTCTTTGTACAAGAGGAATATTCCCTACAAAAGAGGGATGGTTTAATGAAGCGGAGAACCAGTTCAAAGGTAGGATTGAGGATTATTATCTAAAGTTTGATGAATTGAATAAACCAGTACTTGGTAAAAAGAAAGACGAAATTAATAATGAATTCAGAAACATTTTATATAATAAAAGCAGTGAACCTTTTTATTTGAATTTTGAACTTGAAAGATTACATTCAGGCAAGCGAGTCAGTGAAGATTACAAAGAAGAAATATTCATCGATGAACTGCAGCCTTTATTAACGGAATTTACTGGAGATGTTTATTTTGCATACATTGAATACATGCTTAAGAAAAATTTCCTGAACTTTGAATTTGTTGTCATGCTGGCTTTTCTCACATTATATCATGATGATAATATCAGAAAGAATTATCAATACGAGTACTCAATGGTTGATGAGTTTCAGGATACGGATGAAATACAGTTTCAGCTGCTGATGCTGATGCAGAAGGTCGTCGGAGGAAAAGCAAATCTTACTGCAGTAGGCGACTGGAAGCAGGGAATATACGGATTCAGGAATACGACAATTGATAACATAGTAGAATTCGAAGAGCGTCTGAAAAAATATAAGGAGCTTTTGAACAGGGACAGGAAGCGAATTACATACGATGTAAGTGAAGTAAACAAAATTTCATTTGAGTATAATTACAGAAGTTCGCAGACGATACTTAACTTCAGCAAGCAGACTCTAATTACTAAAGCTAAAAATGATGATTCCTCTGATTTTCAGATTATGGAAGAACGTTTCGGGCAGATTCTGAAAGCACGCAGGGAGCTGGATGATCTGACAGACGTACAATTTTATCAGGCTGAGGAAGAATCCGAAACAGCAGAAATAGAGCTTATCTTCAAAAAGATTTCGGAGCTTATTAGTGAAAAGAAATATGTGTGCAGAGAGTTTGACAGTGATGGTAAGATAAAGGAGGAGCGACCTCTTCGCTATTCCGACATCTGTGTACTTTCAAGAACAAATAATTTCTGTCTAAAGCTTCAGAATGAAGGAAATAAAAAAAAGATACCCGTTAATTTCGGGGGATGGCTTGAATTGTTCTCTTCAGATAAAGCGATACTTGTTTTAGCATGGCTGCGGCTTATGATGAATGAGTCAAATGCTCACGCATTAGTACCGATACTGGAAAAGGAGGGATATAATTTTCCTGAAACAGTAAAGATAGTATCAGGTCTTCGGGACAAAGAATCGCTGTTTGCAAGTATTCCCGAGGACATAAGAAAATTCAGAGGCAAATTGCTGGGTATAAAGGAAAATCTGCTGAAGGTTGCCGAGTGCATAATGAGCAGATATGGATTCAATGATAATGTAAGCGGTACATTGCTGAATGAAATTGAAAAATGGATTAAGACCGATTTGATTTCAGTTGGCGAATTAATCAGACTTATTGACAGCTCAAAAACAGACACGTATGAACTGGATCTCAGCCTGACGCGTGATGCAGTAGTCACACAGACCATACACAGTGCAAAGGGACTTGAGTATCCTGTGATAATTCTTTCGAACATGAATCTGTCATTATTCCCTAACACGAGAAATTCAATAAACGATATTTTTTATCTTCCTGTACCTGGATTAAGGCTAAGGAAAAAGTTTGAGACGAGAGATGAGTATTCGGTTGTCTGCAATAACTGGAAAAGTGATGTACTATTGAGAATGTTTAAGCCGGATAATTATGATGAAGAGCGAAGACTTCTTTATGTTGCGTCTACACGTGCTAAGCAGTATCTGTATTTTACATCAAACAGACCATCACAGTTCTTCAAGCATCTAGCTGAAATTACCGAAAAGAAAATCGAAAGAAATTTCAATTATGAGATCAAGGTTAAACTAAAACAGAAAACTTCTTCTTTTGAAAAAGTACCGGTTCCGGAATTGATAAAGCCGTCAAAGCATTTTTATTCCGTTCATGATCTGATGGATGAAAAGATCATCCAGGCTGCAGCATTTGAAGCAGAAAGACCGGTCTATAAGCCCAAAAAGGAATCTTTAGAAAAAGGCATACTTATACATCAGATTGCACATAAGCTGGCAAACAAGGCAAAGGCAGATTCTGACCTTGAAGAAATTAAGCAGTTGAAAAAATTCCTTTCGAAACTGAAAGCAAATGAACTCAAAACTGAAGTAGATTTTCTTTTTCCGAAGGAGGATAAAGTCATCCGCGGAACTATAGATCTGCTTGCTTTTTACGATGACAGGATTGAAGTTATAGATTATAAAACTGATAAAAATAAAAAGTATCTGGAGAAGTATAAAGTTCAGGTTGGAATTTATAAGGATGTGATAAAGAACATTTACAAAGATAAACAAGTCAACGGTAAAATTTATTTTATCGGACTTGATGAAGTGCTGAGTGTGTAGAGTGTGTAGAGTGTGTAGAGTGTGTAGAGTGTGTAGAGTGTGTAG
>CAYNTN010000220.1:0-5725 GCA_964399995.1 uncultured Ignavibacteriaceae bacterium | reverse complement strand
CCTGTCGCAGATGCTCAGGTGATGTGCCGCAGCATCCGCCGACGATGTTGGCTCCAAAATCCTTTGCAAAATGCTCGACCTGAGCCGAAAAACTCTCAGGCGTTTCGTCATAATGCTGTTTGCCGTCCTTCACCTCCGGCAAACCGGCGTTCGGCAGGACCGAGACCGGTATCGGTGAATTTTCACACAGGTAGCGGAAACTGTCCGACATATGTTTCGGACCGGTGCCGCAATTCATTCCGATTATGTCAATGGGAAACGGCTCAAGAGCGGTCAAAGCCGCTCCGATCTCCGTTCCGTTAAGCATGGTCCCAAATATCTCGATCGTCACCGACGCAACGACCGGCAGCTTGACCTTCTGTTTTTCAAAAAACTCAAATATCGCCGCCAATGCTGCCTTTGTCTGCAGCAGGTCCTGACACGTTTCGACCATCATCAGGTCGACACCGCCGTCAAACAGGCCGTGCACCTGCTCGCGATACGCGTCTTTCAGGTCGTTGTACGTGATGTGGCCAAGCGTCGGCAGCTTTGTTCCCGGGCCGATCGAACCGGCGACAAACCTGGGCTTGTCGTACGTCGAATAGTCCGCTGCGAGCCTTTTTGCGAGCTGTGCGGCCTTCAGATTGACGTCGTACGTCTTTTCGGCGATGCCGAACTCGGTCAGCACGACCTCGCTGCCGCCAAAGCTGTTCGTCTCGATCACGTCACAGCCGGCGTCGAGAAAGCTCCGATGGACAGTTTCTATGGCGTCGGGCCGGGTATAGAGCAAATTTTCCGAACAATTTTCGAAGGCGGGACCGCCCCAGTCGTCGATCGTTAGATTTAACGCCTGCAGATTGCTGCCCATCGCACCGTCAAAAACGATGATCTTCTCTCTTAACAGATCCAAAAAACTCTGGCTCATAACTCCTTCCGACACGCTACCTGTTGCTTATTTGAAAAATATTCCCTTCCGGATCCGCTCCGTCACACAGATCGATATCGCCATATCGAACGATCTCATTCATACGCAAACCATTGTCCAACAGATATTTACGGTCACGCTCAACATCGTCAGAGCGAAACGCGAACTTTGTGTACGTATCCTCACGTTTCGGATATTCCCCGCCGTTCAAACGATACTCTTCTGGCAAAGTATGCAAACATATTTCGCATCCGCCCGCCGAAAAACACACAAAACCATCGCTATCGCCGGGCAATCGATCGAGTCCCAACACGCCGCCGTAAAACGCTGACATTGAGTCGATATCATCGACAAACAAGATCATCCGCGAGACCTCAGCTTTCATACATTCGCTAAAAATCAAAAAAACCCTATGCCAAACAAGCACAGAGTTCGATAGATCATTGCTGACACTCTTGCTGTTTAGCGGTTTATTTTACGTGGCCGCAAGTTGCAATAACTCACCACATCGTCTGACCAGTCTAACCAATTTTCGTCGAAATGTCGAGAAACCACACGAAACGGCCCAGAAATCGCCTCTGATACGCAATGGAACCGTGTGAGCAACCTCTGTCAATTCAATAAAACCGCCGCATACGACCCACTTGTGAACTTTTTCACACAATTGTGACCGCGGTCACGGTTTATTGCCTAGATCGGCCTATTATCAAGCTAACAGGCAACAGTTTGCTGTGCCTGATATTGCTGTTCGAAAGAAGGATATCACTTCGGTGCAAACAAACTGTTCCGTTGAGATGGTGCAGAAATAGTGCACTACTTCTGTTCTGAGAAGCAGCGATCGAGACTCACTTTTCCACCATCGTCAATAACGGCGGAGGAAAAGCGTCATGACCAGACCAGCACACATCCAGCGACGGCTCGTTGAAAACCTCGCGATCTACTCGTTCATAATTTCGGCAATTTTATTTGCGACCTCTTTCGGCTCGGTCGTATCCGCATCTTCGATTATCGAGTCAACGGCTGAGTATCTTGGATATGCCCGATCCGGGGTGACAGCGTCACGGTCCGCTCCAGTCAAACAGGACGGTTTCATTGCCGCCGCAACATGCGGTTCCGATTCCGGCCTGGTCGGCTGCTGGCAAATGGAAGAGAATGGCGGAACGCAAATAATTGACGGTTCCAGCTTTTCAAACAACGGGACCTTTTTCGGAACACCAACCTGGGTGAACGGAAAGACCGGTGACTATGCTCTAAGCCTTAACGGTACGGCATATCCAACCGTTCCCGACAATTCGAGCCTCGACCTGACCACGGGTATAACGGTGGCAGCGTGGGTCAGGCCAAACGTTCCATCGACATATATGTATGTGTTGACCAAGAACATCAACACTGGTGGGACGGCGGTCAACGGTTTTGATCTTTCACTCACGAGTGCTCATCTTGTACGAATTCGTTTTAATAATTCGGCGGTTCTAAATTCGACGACCAATTACCCTCACGACGGTGCTACGTGGATGCATATCGCCGCAACCTGGGACGGCACGACGGTAAGGTTGTATCTGAACGGCGTTCAGGAGAGCAACACATTGGCGTTCACCGGGCCGATACAGACGAACAGCCTACCGTTGGCGATAGGAAATCAGAATACGGCCGATCCTCGTGCACTTATCGGGACACTCGACGATGTACGGCTATACAATTACGCACTCAGCGCGGCAAACGTCCTTGCCCTCGCAAACATACCGCCGACCGTATACACGATCTCAGGTAATGCCGGAGCCGCGGGAACAATTTTGGGCTACACCGACGGAAATCCGAAAACAGCGACAGCCGACGGCGCCGGCGATTATGCCTTTTCGGTTTCGACCGGCTGGTCGGGGACCGTAACACCATCGCTGGCAGGGCATACATTTACACCGGTGAGCCGGTCGTACACAAACGTGCGGTCGAATCAGACATTGCAAAACTATTCAGCGCAGGAAATATTCACGATCTCGGGCAATGCCGGGCTTGCTTCCGCCAATTTGTATTACACCGATGTGACGCTCAAGAGTGTAACGGCTGACGGCACCGGTAATTACGTTATAACAGTGCCATCGGGCTGGTCCGGCAAGATCGTGCCGTCAATGATTGGCTACACGTTTTTGCCAACAGCCAGGACCTACATCGACGTCCGATCAAATATGAACGGAGAGGATTACGCCGCTTCGTCGGCCGGCCCGATCTATTACGTGGACAATACGAATCCAACCTGCACAGATACAGGCCCGGGCACTTCGTCGGCTTTGCCGTTCTGCACTATCGCCAAAGGTGCCTCTCTGGCGACGGCCGGCAGGACCGTTCGCGTACTCAATGGCACATATGCCGAGACGGTCTATCCAAACAGCGGAGCGGTGGGCTCACCTGTCACATTTCAAGCCGATCCCGGAGTGAAAGTGACCGGCGATCCGTCGGGATTTGGCAGTGCGTTCGCTCTCAGTCTGGATAGTTATGTGGTTATCGACGGTTTCGAAATAACCAACACGCCTTACAAGGGTATCTATGTGGATGCGTCGAATCACATTACGATCTCCAATAATCATGTAAGCCGAGCCGGTGTCACGTCGCCTACGCATCCATACGAGCAGGGCATTTATCTGCGGGGCACCACCCTTTCGACGATCACCGGCAACACCACCGATCACAACACATGTATCGGCATAAGACTGGTTGGCGGCGGCCAAAACCTTATCAGCAGGAACGTCTCGTTCAGCAACTATTCGATCGTCGAAACAGATGCTGCCGGCATCGAGCTTACGGGTTCGAGTGAAAACACCGTAATCAACAACATCACCTACAGCAACGAGGACAGCGGTATAAATGTCTATTTGTGGACGCCCGTGGCACCCGCTCCGCCGGTGCCGTCGACAAACAATCTGATCATCGGAAATCTCAGCTACGAAAACGGTGACCATGGCATCGACACGAACAATTCTCCGTACAACACGCTGATAGGAAACACGGTTCAGGGAAACGGAACGGTCGGGATCAATTTCGAAGGTGAGGCGGGTACCGGTTCGCACCACGCTACTGTGATCAACAATATCAGCGTCGGTAATGGGTTCACGCCGCCCACCGGTTCGTTTGGCGGTAATCTTCGCGTCGATTCCGAATCGGTTGCCGGCACCTTGCTCGATCGCAATTTATTCGATCGACAGTCGGCCGCTGTGCAGATCGTTTGGAACAATGTTGACTACATTTCGCTGGCAGCCTTTCGGGCCGCCGTGCCTGCTCAAGAGCCGTACGGACTTGAGGGCGATCCGCTCTTCATTGCTCCGGTCGCATCTGTGCTGAGGGTAGATGGCGTGCCGTATCAGGGGACGGGAACAGTTGGAAATTACCGGTTGATCAGGCCTTCGCCGGCCATCGACAGTGCTGATTCGGACGCTCCATATCAGCCGGGCCTCGACCTTGACGGAAATCCGCGTGTTGACGACACTTTTACCGCAAATACCGGATCGGGCGCCCGCTTATTCGATGACCGCGGAGCGTATGAGTTTCAACCGACAGGACCGACCGCCGCTAGTGTACCGGTCAGTGGAACGGTCTTGTCGAACGAAGGCGTCGCAGTCGCAAGGGCCGCAGTGTCGTTGACGGACACGTCCGGCGTGACCCTGAATGCGATATCAAATCCGTTCGGCTACTATCGACTTGAAAATGTACTGGTCGGGGAGACGTACGTGGTCAGCGTAGGGTCAAAACGTTTCCGATTTACGCCGCGGATCATCGTCATCGAGGACGAGGTTACCGACCTGGTCTTGGTCGCGGACCCTTGAGGAAGGTTGCGATCGGTCATTTTGAATTAGGTGGTCCACTCGCGGCCGGACGAAGCCCAACTCAGTTCGCTGCCGAACAAGCGATCATTTGACCGCCTCCGAATTAACATAATAGTTGCGGTCGACCTCGAATGTGCGAATGGCCTCGGGATAGGTCACGCTCTGCATGTTCTCACTGGGCGATAACGCCATTTCCTTACCGTTCACCTTGACGCGGATCGGCATAGTAAAGCCGGACACGACCTTGTCATATTTGAACGACAGCTCATTGCCTTCGATCTTATACTGAACCAGCGGGACCTTTGTGGTCCGCAGATACTGATCGAACACCTTGCTCAGATCAATACCGGCGCGCTTAGAGATATACGATTCGATCTGTTCCGTAGTGACGGTCTGATGCCAGAATTCCGCATTTATACCGCGCAATATCGAACGCCATTTTTCATCGTCGTTCACGATCTGCCTTATCGTGTGCAGCAAATTGCCGCCCTTGTAATACATATCGCCCGAACCTTCGCGGTTCGCGCCATACGTTCCGATTATCGGACTATCGTTGCGGATATTGCGGCGGGTACCGATAACATAATCCTCGGCGGCCTTTTTGCCGAACCAGTAATCGGTAAACAGGCACTCCGAATAGTTTGTAAAGCCCTCATGGATCCACATATCGGCTGCGTCCTTCATCGAAACGTTGTTGCCGAACCACTCGTGCCCCGACTCGTGAACGATGATAAAATCCCACTTCAAACCGACTCCTGTCCCGCTCAGGTCGATGCCGCGATATCCGTTCATGAACCAATTGCCGTAGGTAACTGAGCTCTGATGCTCCATTCCGAGATATTCGACAACGACCAGCTTGTATCCGTCGTCATAGAACGGATATTTGCCGAACCAGTGCTCAAATGCCTTGAGCATCCGCGGCACTTCCTTAAAGTGTCTCATCGCCTTCAGTTTCTGGTGCGCGAGTACGTAATACGTCACATCGAGCGGCCCACCCTCGCCGGCG
>CAYNTN010000219.1:0-5796 GCA_964399995.1 uncultured Ignavibacteriaceae bacterium | reverse complement strand
CATTATTGACTTACTCTCGATTGACGATTAACGATTAACGATTAACGATTGACGATTCACGATTGACGATTGACGATTCACGATTAACGATTCACGATTTTACTTAAGCAGAATCATTCTCTTTGACTGACTATACTCACCGGTTTCTAATTTGTAAAAGTAAATTCCGCTGGCGAGATTGGCTGCATTAAATTCAACCGAGTAGCTCCCGGCAGTTTGTTTCTCATTAACCAGAGTCTTCACTTCATTTCCGAGAATATTGTAAACTACAAGTTTCACATCTGACGTCTGACCTCTGACATTTGACGTTATACGGTAACGGATAACGGTAGTAGGATTAAATGGATTAGGGTAATTCTGACTTAAACTGAATTGTCCCGGAACACCAACAGAGTTATTATTTACGGACACAACACTCTGAAAATTTTCATCATAGATCTGCTTTGCAAAATCTGCAGTCTCCCTCAACTTGGTAATGCTGTTAAGATTACTTGTACCTCTTGCAATAATCTGGGCGATAATTATTGATTGTGTATCTCCGGGATTCATGTTGAAAGGACCAATATTTTGTACGAATCGCATATCATTGGAGTAATGAGCAACCCATCCTGTTCCGGTCACAGGATCTCCTGAGTAGGGAAACTTCGTTGGCTGACCTGAAACAGGATTTATCCATTGCTGACCGTATCTCCATAAACCATTGAGAACTCTATAAACCTGAACAGGGGTATAAGGAAAATCAGGTTCGGGTCCTCCTTCATTAAAATATTGAAACGAAGAAATTTTCAATCTCTTATATCCAATTTTTATTTTAAGATTTGAACTTCCCGGAGGATCATAATATTTTATTGTATCTGAAATGTTACCTGTATAATTATATGGTCCTCTTATAAATGCAAGTCCTACTGCAGGCGGGTTTGCACCATAGATTCCATCTAAATTATCATAATTATAAGTGTATCCTAAACTTCTGCTTGTATCTACACCAATATTATCATCACTTAATTCTCCTAAATCATCGTCAGTAAATATTCCTACATAAGTATTATTCCAGACCTTATTACTCCTGTTGATAATTCGGTATTCCATAAATATGACATTTCTGAGCAAATTATTATTACTATAAGACCAAACTGTGTTTAGTACCTGTGCTTTTAATGCAGTATCTCCGGACCACGCATGATTTGCATCGTTATTTACAAAAAACATTGTCTGCGTCCCAAGAGTGAATGGTTTTCCGGATTCGTTAAGATAAGCACCTTGATTTGCAGGCCAGTTGATGTAATCCTGACTTGTAGTATCACCCCTGATAATTTTATAAATCCTGTAAGCTGAATCCGACTGACCTTGAGGTAAGCCATTATTATCAATATATCCGGGGACAAAATCGGAAGAACCATAACCAATAAATGATCTCAGTGTATCATTGTTTGCAACAGTTCCAATCCAAATTCCTGATGTATATCGGGCGGTTAATCCCGAGCCGGCTGGCCATTCAAATCCTTGCTGGCCGGTTTGAAAGTTATGGTTAAAAATTCCGTTGTTTTTGTAATAAGCCCGAATATTATTTGCATCAAGAACTTTAAAATCACTGATCAGGATTTCATCTTTATTTCCGAAAGAGAATGACATGAAGATCAATACCGTAAATAAAAATAATTTCATGATTAGTTATAAATTACTTCTTCTTAATTATTTCAATAGAATCATACGTCTTGTTGCGCTCATTATACCCATATCCAATTTATAAAAGTATATCCCACTCGAGAGGTTAGCTGCATCAAAATCTACCGAATAACTGCCGGCATTTTGTTTCCCGTTAACTAAAGTCTTCACTTCATTTCCGAGAATATTGTAAACGACAAGCTTAACATCTGACGTCTGACCTCTTACATTTGACGGAATGGTGTAACTGATAATAGTGACAGGATTGAATGGATTTGGATAATTTTGATTTAATATAAACTGTCCCGGAACCTCTTCCGAGCTATGATTAACCGATACAACACTCTGAAAATTTTCATCATAGATCTGCTTGACAAAATCCGCTGTCTCTCTGAGCTTTGTAATGCTGTTAAGATTACTTGAACCTCTGGCAATCAACTGTGCATAAAGGACGGAAACGGTGTCACCCGGATTAATTGTTGCCGGACCTGTTCCCAGAAATGTTTGTTTGTAAGCATTGCCTGGTTGAATCCATCCTGTATTAGTAACAGGATCTCCGGAGTTTATCAAAGTTGAAGGAGTGTTGTTGATCGGATTTATCCAGTCTGAACCGTTTCGCTGATGACCTGTTATTACTCTGAAAGTTTCAATGTTATTTATTGGAGCCGGCGGAAATGTCGAATTGTTAAATCTGTTCCATATTTTCATTTTCAGATCTTTGTGTCTTGGTTTAACAATTAAATTATTACTTCCGGGAGGATTATAATATTTTACCGTATCATCTGAATCTCCGGTAAATTTATACAAACCTCTTAAAAAAATATTTCCTATTGCAGGCGGAGTTGCCCCGTATTGCTGGCTGTTAAAAGTATAGAAATTGTAACCAAGATTTCGCAAAGTATCGCAGGCAACTTTTCCTGTTTGTATTTCTTCGGCATCATCATCGTTAAAGATCCCAAAATAATAATCATTCCAGATATTTTTACTTCTGTTTATTATTCTGTATTCAGTAAATATCACATTTTGCAAATGTCCGGATACGTTATAGGACCAGTTAGTCTGAAGGATTTGAGCTTTCAATGAAGAATCACTTGACAATCCGGATTGCCTCGTGTAATTATCATTAAAAACATAAAACATTGTTTGTGTACCAAGAAAATATGGACGCCCAAGTTGATCAATAAAAGCTCCCTGATTTACAGGCCAGTTTAAGTAATCATTACTTAAACTATCTCCTTTATATATTTTATAAATTCTATAATTTGAATCATTCATCCCTTGAGATAAACCAAAGTCATCAATGTAACCGTTTATAAAATCAGATCCGTAAAGACAACAGGAAGTTACTGTGTCATTATTTACTACACAACCCATCCATACAGCTGCATAATAACGGGCAAATAGATTGCTTCCTCTTGGCCATTCAAATCCGGAGTACCCCGTGAAAGGGTCCCTGTTAAATTCACTGTTATTTCTAAACCAGGTACTTATCTGATTGGCATCTAATTTTACCGCAGAGATTGATAAATGACCTGAATTGTTTTCGTGTGAATAGTACTCCTGACCTGTCAATATTACAAATGGTAACGCTATAAAAATGATGGTAAAAATTTTAATCATTATAATAATTTCTTTTATAGTAAACTTACATTTATCCATTTATAAAAGCAAAAATTTTTTTTCCTGTTTTGAGGAAGGTTTTTGTAAGAAATTGTTACTTAAACAGAGCTTAAAGTAGAGAAATAGTTTAGATTCTGCTTAAAAACAAACAATAAACATTTGTTATCTCCGGACACAAAATGCGATTTGTGGAATTTAAGTTCTAAGAAGCTGGTCAAAAGTTGATTGAGTGTCAAAGTCTCATTAACGAGTGTCTGAGTCTCATTTATGAATGGCAAAGACTCTTTCTCGAGGTTTAGAGATGTGCTTCTGTGATTAAATGCATAAATTTTTTAGTTCAATCTGATCCGGAAGTGCTCAAAGAGCTTTTCATTAAATTCCAGTTCATCTTTTATCTCAAACTCCTGTTTGTTGCCATTTTCAGTTAAGGTAAGTTTATTTCCGGATAATGAAATTCTTCCGTTTTCGGTTGCAATTGAACAAATTTTGCCTCTTGTGAAATGAGATTCCGGGGAGGTCTGATGATACTCATTCATTCCTTCAAATTCTTCCCATTTTCTCTCTTTCAGACTAAAAATATATTCATCAGAAAACTCAATTCCATTGGGAGATCTCATCAGTTTAAAATATTCTTCATCATATTTAACAATTTTATAAAACCCATTCAGATTCTCCTGGACTAAATCGAGCTCAAATATCAAAGGTTCAATGAAATTGTCTCCAAAGCCAACATCTACAAGCCATTCATTTTCAAGTTCAACTATAATTGCCAAATGGTCAAATTCCTCACCCCAACCTCCCTTTCCGTTATTTACACGGGCAGAGATCATTTTGACCTTAAAGCCGATCTCTTTAAGTAGTAAATAAAACAAACCGTTAAGCTCATAACAATAACCTCCTCTGTAATAATCAAGGATTTTAGACTGAACATGTTCAGAGTCAAGAATGATCTTCTTATTATTGTGAATGTCCAGATTTTCAAAAGGAATATTGTACAAGTGATTCTTATGGAGCGTGATCAAAGTACTTAAGTCCGGTTTGGCTTCTCCTATAAATCCAATCCGACTGAGATATTTATTTGTATTAATCATAATGTCTAAATCTTTGCCACTAATAATCACAAAACTTTAGATTCACAAAATTATTCAGTAAGCTGTTAATTCTAATGTTTTTGCTTAAATTCAGTGTATTTTATTAACAATTAGTATAAATTTGTGTTAATTCGTGGCTAAAGGAATATCAAGATACCACAAATCACTTACATCAAAAATTCCTGACGAAAGGGGTTGAACTTTCGGGACAAAATTGGTATCTTGCTGTTCAAAAAAATATACAGTTTAGATTTTCTTAGAACCAATATTGTTCTTTAAAATAGAATCAAAAGATTAAGTAAAATTTTGCGTTTCCTATTTCGCTAAAGATTGTTCCGGGCAAGAAATTCCCGGGGCGTATTCGATAAAATAAATAGGAGAAGTAACATTGAAAAAAAGTAAAATTATTGTGGCATTAATAGTCGCATTAGTTTTAACAAACTTAATCAGTTTGAAGCAAAACGCAGATTTATTTGCAAAAATCCGTGATGTAGATCCTTCATTTGTTCAGGAAGGTGTGGCTTCGTGGTATGGCCCAGGATTTCAGGGTCGAAAGACCGCTAATGGAGAGCGGTTTAACACTCATGAAATGACAGCAGCTCACAAAACCTTACCTTTTAATACACTCGTCAAAGTGACTAACCTGAATAACGGCATCTCCACAGTTGTGAGAATCAACGACAGGGGACCATTTATCAGAGGCAGAATAATTGACCTCTCTAATGCCGCAAAAAATGAACTTCAGATGGGCGGTCTTGCTCAGGTGGTTATTGAAATATATAATCCCGAGGAAGATGTGGAAGAAATTAAAGAACCGGAAGAAAATCTTTCACCAATAGCCCTTTTTGAAGAAGTATTCCCTTCAACATCTAAAATATTTGTGGAATGGATAAAAGATTCAACAGGTGACGGTAACATTACAGATGAGCAATTAGATCAAATCTTAAACAGTTCGAAGGTTAAAATTAAGGTTTTAACCCCGGATGTCGCAGATGCTAATTCCAAGATTTATCAGGAAATTTCCCAGAGTAACAGTTCCAACTACTATGATGTAACCAAAAGGATTAAATTCTTAGCAGGTTATTCAATAGAAGTTGCAAACTTTACCGAAAAGGAAAAAGCTTCCGAATTGATTGAGCAGCTTGAGTCTAAGGATTTCAGTAATATCTTCCTTGAAGAGATTATAAACAGCAATAATACTGTTTTTAAAGTATATGCCGGAAATTTCAAAACACTCAAAGCTACGAAAGATGATATAGTAAGACTCTTAGATATGGATTATAAATTAAAGGTAAAAATTGTTAAGATAGGTCAATAGTTTTAAAATGTTAAAGCCGCTTCGGAAAAACCGGAGCGGCTTTTGTTTTTAACCCAAATTTTTCATTAGAAACTTTTTTAAGTGAATGAAAACGGCCAACTA
>CAYNTN010000218.1:0-5889 GCA_964399995.1 uncultured Ignavibacteriaceae bacterium | reverse complement strand
TTACAAACTTTACGAACTTTACAAACTTTACAAACTTTACAAACTTTACAAACTTAACAAACTTAACAAACTTGCCGGACATTGTAAAATATTTTGTAATAACCATCGTAGTCTGGAGAATCACACATCTAATCAACTCGGAAGACGGACCGTTTGACTTAATATTTAAAATAAGAAAGCTGTTCGGAGAAAGTTTCTTCGGAAAACTAATGGACTGCTTTTACTGTCTGAGTATCTGGACCGGTTTGGTATTCGCATTAATACTTGGAACAAATTACCTTGAAGTAATAATCCTGTGTCTTTATTATTCAGGTGTTGCAATCTTATTAGAAAAATTAACCAACAAAAATTTTCAATAAAGCATGTGCAATTGCAATAAAAAAAGAATGTCATTGAAGCACACTCCCGATATTCATTACAGGAATCTGTTAAAAGTCAAACTGAATAAAACAGAATCTGTAATTGTCAACGGACGTGTAACTGGCCGCTCATATATTTTCAAGCGAAGAGGAGATTTAAACTGGGTTGATAAAAGGGACATTGACGATTTTGAGAAAAACATGAGCTTCACTATTCTAAGTTAATAATTTATTTTACCAAATGAAGATACTCAGAATATTCATTATCAAAGAATTCCTGCAGTTTCTGCGTGACCCTAAGATGTTCAGGGTTGTACTGATTGCACCGGTGATTCAGCTTGTGTTTCTTGGATATGCAGCTAACAGGGATATTGAAGATACAAAGACAGCGTTGTTCGATCAGGATAAATCTTCTTCAAGCCGTGAGTACATAAGAGGATTTTCCGAATCAGGATACTTTTCGATTGATTACATTGTGAATGATTATTATGAACTGACAAAACTGATTGACGACGGTAAAGTTCTAGTCGGAATTACAATTCCTTATGATTTTGAAAAAGACATAAATAATAAAAGGACTGCAAACGTTCAACTGATTGTCGATGGTTCGGATGGTAACAAAGCTTCCATTGCAGCGGGCTATGCTCAGAATATTACGGCAATATATGCAAAGAACATTAATCTTGAAAATCTTGAAAGATCAGGATTGAAAACGAATCTTGTAAGCTCGATCGAACCCGAAGCAAGAGTCTGGTATAATCCAAATCTTACAACACGAAATTATTTCCTTCCGAGTATTGTAGGACTTGTACTGATTATCATTACTGTAAATATGACTTCACTTGCTATAGTCAAGGAAAGAGAGATAGGCACACTTGAGCAGCTGATAGTCACTCCCATCAGACCTTATCAGATGATACTCGGAAAGTTGATTCCTTTTTCAATCATAGGCTTTGTAGCGGTGATACTTGTGCTTTCTGTCATGAGATTCTGGTTTGGGATTTATGTTAAAGGAAGCGTTCCATTTCTTTTTGCCTCTTCATTTGTGTTTATGCTTTCCACACTTGGACTTGGCTTATTCGTCTCAACAATCTCAAAGACACAGCAGCAGGCAATGATAACATCGGCATTCTTAGTTATAATGCCGATGATTTTCCTTTCCGGCTTTTCCTTCCCGATAGAAAACATGCCGCTGATAATACAATATGTTACCTATATAATTCCGTTAAAATATTTCATTATAATTATAAGGGGAATAGTAATTAAAGGTCTCGGCTTTTATGATCTCTGGAGAGAAGTTGCGGTGTTGTTTGCAATGGGGGTTGTGATATTGGTTGTAAGCTCGTTCAGGTTTAGTAAAAGACTAGAGTAGTGGAATGGTTGAGTAGTTGATTAGTCGAGTACTCCACTTACACCACTTACTCCACTTACTCCACTTACTCCACCTACTCAACCTACTCAACCTACTCCACCTACTCAACCTAAGTTTAAATTTTCCAGTTTTATCCGCTCATCCGGTGTTGTGATAATAAGAAGCAAATCTCCGTCGTGTACTTGAAAATCATCCTCAGGTTTAAAGATCAGTTCATCTCCTGATTTCAACGCTATAAAAATTGTATCTTTGAACTCATCAAGTTTGAGATCCTTAATTTTTTTACCGGCATGCTTGTCTGTAAGAATAATCTGTTCGATACGAAGGTTTTTGTAAGTATCGCTGAGCATTATGTCCAAAAAATGTGTTACAACCGGTCTTAACATTTCTGAAGCCATTCTAAGACCTCCCATATAATTAGGAGAAATTACATTATCGGCTCCGGCGAGTTTTATTTTATATTCATTATCATGATTTATGCAAAGAGAAATTATTCTTATTCCCGGATTCAGCTTGCGGGCGAGCAAAGTTATAACTAAATTTTTATTATCTTCGTCGGTTGTCGCAAATAATCCTTTGGCTCTTTCAACGCCGGCTTTTGATAAGACATCGGAATGTGTAGCGTCTCCGATTATATATTTCTGCTGAGGAAATTTTTCCTGAATCTGTCTTATCATCTCAGGATTTAATTCAATACATACACTGTCTCTTTTAGTTATCTGAAGTTCGTCTAAAATATGAAACGAATGACTTCCCACTCCGCAAATGATATAGTGGTCAGTAAATTTGCCGATTTCTTTTTCCATTATCCTTTTTTTATATGAATCTCTTAATTGTCCCTCGATGATTACAGCTGAAATGGTTGATACAAAATAAGTCAGAATCCCAATACCTGCAAATGCAAGAAAAACCGTAAAAGGTCTTCCTCCTTCATAGTATCCGACAGCAATAATTTCATCAAATCCTATTGTTGTTACCGTAACTACTGTCATGTAAAAGCAAGTAAATAAATCATATTTAAAATCCGTAATTAGATAGTATCCGATGGTACCGGTGGATAATACAACCAGCAGAGAAAGTCCGGTGAGTATGAGTCTCTTCTTTATGTTTGAATCCATTAATTTCAAATTAAAGATTAATCATTTTAAAAAAAATTGCAAAGTGAATATTAATCGGTATTTCGTTTTGTTATTTTGCAAAGTAAAAATCAGAACTGGGTGACTTGAATTAAATTTAAACTAATACTTGAAATGTCTAAAACCAAACTCGATATTGCTGAACTTGAAGTTGTCATAAACCAGATAAATTATCTTCAGAAGATTTCTCAAAGGATTTCTGAAAAGAAAAGTCTTGAGGAATTATTGAATGAACTTATAGACAGCTGCCGGGATGTAATCAAAGCCGAAGCAAGTTCACTGCTTTTATATGATGAAAAATTGAACAAGCTTTATTTTCAGGTTGCCACAGGAGAAAAAGGCGATGCTGTTAAAAATGTGTATCTGAACATGGGCGAGGGGATTGCAGGCTGGGTGGCAGAAAACAGGAAGCCTCTGCTGATTGAAGACTGTTATAAAGACCCCCGGTTTAACAGGGAGTTTGACATAAAAAATAACTTTAAGACAAAGACAATGATTTGCGTTCCGTTGATTTTCAAGGATAAGCTTTTCGGCGTAATACAGGTTATCAACAAGAAGAATGATAAGTTTTTCACGGAAAGAGATCTGAATGTATTTACAATACTTGCGACTCAATGTTCGGTCTCGATTGAAAATGCGAAGCTTACTGAGATTCAGATTCAGCAGCTTGCACTCGAAAGGGAATTGAAAACTGCGAGGGAGATTCAGCAAAATCTCTTGCCGTCAAAGTTACCGGATTTCAAAGATCTTGATGTTTCATTTAAATTGATACCGGCTAAACAGGTGGGTGGCGATTATTATAATGTTTATAAAATTAATGATGATCTGACTTTGTTTTTCATTTGCGATGTTTCAGGGAAAAGCATATCGGCTGCATTAATTGTTTCTACTATCTGTTCGAGTATTATGACTTACATGAATATGGTTCAACTGTGCAATGACAAGTTTGATTTGATTGACTTTGTGAAATCACTTAACAGGGTTTTAATAGAATCCACTACCGACGAAAAATTTGCAACAGCCTGGTTTGGTTTGTATAAACATTCGGAACAAAGACTTCAAAGTATCAATGCAGGACATAACACAATTTATGTCTTCAGGGATAATGAAGTCATTGATTTAAACGAAGGCGGATTATTCCTGGGGAGCATTGATCTGGATTTTAGAATAGAAGAAATATCAATGAAAGCAGGAGATTTAGTGGTATGTTATACTGACGGTGTTCCCGAAGCTATGAATAAAGCATTTGAACAGTATGGAGACGCCAGATTAATTAAGTTCATCGAAAATAATTTCAGTTCAAATTCCTCAAATATTTTAGATTCTCTCCTTCAGGATGTAAAAAGTTATGTCAAAGATGCTGATCAGAGTGATGATATCACATGCGGAGTGATTAAGGTGCTATAAAAATTGCTGAAGCCAATATTATAGCGGATGGGGAATGTCATTCTTACCAAGAACTCGCATTAATTTATTTTCTTGTTGTTGTGACCAAAAAGTTGCCATTTAATTTATCCTAAATTTGAAATTGTTCAGGCAACTTTTTGGAAAACCAACAACGGCGGGAAAAAATGAAAGTCGGCGGGTAACTCTGCGAAAACGGGAAATTGACATGTAGTTGATTGGATCCCAGCCAGGAGCGCGCGGGGATGAAAACCTTTCGTCATTGAAGAAAAACCCGGAGTGAAATAGAGGTGATTGGATCTCCACCGTTAGCATAATAATTTTCATACCTTTTTGAGTAGAATTTAACTTGTGACTGAATAGCTCATAGTTCATAACTCATAGCTCAACACTCATAATATCGAATCAAACAATAATATTTTTGTCATGTACATAGCTTTTCTTATTAGTCATTCGTTTTCAATTGTAAAACTTTTTCTAAATATATATGTTTTACAAAATTAATGAACGTCACCCCTTTCATAAGTAATAAAAAAGCGGTTTTAAAGCCTTTTAAATTGAAGAAATTTTTCATCTTCGCCGTCCCTTTTGTCTTAATTACCTCTCTGGTTTTTTATTCTTATAAAGAATCCCTAATAGATTCTTCATCGGATAAAACCGGTTCCGGAATTTCAAACAACGAAGAAGACATAGTGACATCGCCTACGATGGAACTCAAAGTGAAAGATGAAGATCTTGATAAAATGATCTCTCAGCAGTCATTTGATAATGCAATGTATGTTGAAAATTTAATGAAAGACTGGAGAACACTTTTCGATCTTTTCACATCAAATTCAAATTTTAAGCAGCAGGCAAAATCTATTAATGTAAGAGATCTTGAACGTGTAAATGAAAAAATGCAGATGGTGAGCAAAGAGTTCAAACTCGGTAATGTAGATAACCTTGTGAAGGAATTTGGTGATCTCATTAAACTGGAATGCAATAATTATAAACTGGACTGGAGAATTGTCCTCGCCATAATAAGGCAGGAATCATACTTTAATGCTTATGCGAGATCTCATGCGGGAGCATTCGGACTCATGCAGCTGATGCCGCGTACCGGCGCAGGTCTTCAGAGTACTTTAGAGCTTGAGGAAACTCAAACTCCAAAAAACAATCTGATAGCAGGCATATATTATTATGCAACTCTCGTTTCTCAATTCAGGGATTTAGGAGAGGATAAATATAAATTTGCTCTTGCAGCATACAACGCCGGCCTTGGAAGAGTGATAGATGCAATGACAATTACGGCATATTTTGAAAAAGATTATAAGACCTGGGAAAATGTAAAGGAAGCCTATCCTTACTTGTCTTCCAATGAGGATTCAATTCACGCGCTTGTCTGGCCGGACACAAAAAAACCCACTTACGGTTCACTTGACAACTGGAAAGAGCCCTACAACTACGTTAACAGTATCATGTTCTACTATGAGGCTTATAAAAAAATGTTTGAAAGTAATATCGAAGAACCAGCTTCAATGACTAAAAAAATGAAAAAGTCTAAGAAGAAAAAGAAAGGATAGTAAGTTTGTAAAGTTTATAAAGTTTGTAAAGTTTGTAAAGTTTGTAAAGTTTGTAA
>CAYNTN010000217.1:0-5894 GCA_964399995.1 uncultured Ignavibacteriaceae bacterium | reverse complement strand
AATTAGTAATTAGTAATTAGTAATTAGTAATTAGTAATTAGTAATTAGTAATTAATTAAAGGATTTCTTTCCAGGTATTTTTGTCTGTAAGAATGACTTCTCTCAGTAAGGGAATGGGAGGAGAGCCGTAATTTAAGACTGTGTCATGAAATTTTTTAAGTGAATAACTATCACCTTCCTGAAATTTAAAATCTTCTCTTAATTTCAGCAGCATTAATTTACCGAGTGTATAATACAGATATCCGGGATCGTACGTTCCGCGGATTGCTTCCGACTCCGCCGGTTTTCTTTCATAATAACAATTGTCCATAAAAAACTGCGTACCATCCTCTACTGACATTCCCTGTGTATGCATCATTATTGAAACACACAGCCGGCAATATCTCAGCAAAGATTCGTCAAGCTGAGCAAGCTTATATTTTGCTGCCGTAATCACATCCTTGTCCTTGCCGAACCCTTCCTCTATCATCATTTGCTCGGTATAATGAGCCCATCCTTCCGAAAATGCATAGCTTCCCATAATCTTCTGGAGCTTTGAAACAGGAGATGCATTGACATGCAGAAACTGGACATAGTGTCCCGGATAAGCTTCATGAATCGTGACGACATCTGTAGTATAGAAATTAAATGCGGAAAGCCATTCTTCTTTTTGATTGTCACTCCAGCTGTCTTCAACCGGAGTTATATAGTAGTACGCCTGTTTTGATTTTTCAAAAGGTCCCGGAGTATCCATTGATGCAAAGCTTGTAGCGCGCGCATACTGGGGAGTTTCTTTAATTATGACTCTGACTTCAGAAGGAATTGTTAAAATGTCATTGTCTATCAGAAACTGACGGATAGCTTCGGTATTTTTTTCAGTATCGGGAATTAAGCTGACGGCTGTAGGATGATCTTTCTGAATGTCTTTAAAAACATCAATTGCTTTCTTTGACGGATCAATTAATTTTGCCGTCTCCTCAAACAGTCTTTGTTCCTCCTTAAGTTTAGCTTTTCCGAATTCAAGAATTTCTTCCGGAGTCATTGATATCATTTCCTGTTCAAGCATCTTAACATACAAATCTCTTCCAATGCTGAAATTATCATTTGCTTTAGGAAGCTTTTCCTTTTCCAGATAATCAGCATAATTATTAAGCTCCTGTATTGCAAGGTTATTTGCTGCATTGAATTCCATCATAAGTTTCTCATTCTTTACATCTTTTAAAGCAGCTACAAGATCCCTGCTCAAAAAATCAGCACTCCCTTTTGCAATGCTGATTGCAGTGGTGACATAGGGTTTCGGAAGGACTTCCGCTAAATTATTTCTTGCGGCTGAAAATATTTCAGGCGAACTTTTCTCAATGGCAATTATGGATCTGACACGGTCTTCTAAAGGCGCAAAGTCTCTTGAAATGTAAATATTAACATCAATCACACCTGCATATGTCATCGGGTTATTTACAAATGACCTTCTGTCCTTAAGAGAAAATACCGTACTGTTAAGATCACTGCGTAAAATCTGATAATTGATATAGTTATTTTTGCTTAAACTCTGCGGATCAATTTCAGAAAGTTTTCTCAGATAGTCTTCAGCCCAGTTAAGTTCTGCATTCAAAGATTTCAAGTCGTAGTCCGAAACTTTTCCGTCATATTCATGAATCCCAAGGTACACCGCAGTCTGCGGATTGAGCCTCAGATACTCATCTACGAACTTATTCATCAGCGATTCAAATTCCGTGTCGGAATCCCTGCAAAATCCGGCTGAAGCCATTGAGATTATTAAAAATAAAAACAGTTTTCTCATAAACTTATACATTAAAAAGTTTAACTGATACTATTTAAGTCAGAAGCTTAAAATATTCCGCCGCCCATTGCAAGACGTATTGCTCCGAAAATTAATGCACCGAGGCACATTATTAAACCGGCTGTACCGGAACCTTTCGATTCACCCGGTTTAGCGTTTACAATGCTGATTATGCTGATGATGAGGCCAACGGCTGCGAACGGGATATTTATCCAGTTATAAGCGCCAAGGCAGGGAATGAATCCGACAAGCATTCCGGCAATTGAAATTATTCCCCAGATCAAACTTATAAATTGCATTTTTTACTTGTTTAGTTTTTTTAAAATGATTACGGGTTTTATTTTTCCGATTTTAGAAATTAAATACGAAACAAAGGTTAATGTGTTTAAAACAAACATAGAAAAAAGAAAAATACTTAATCCGTTAAGAGTAAGAGCACTGTAAAGATTACCTCTCGAAATTTCCATAAAAGCCCTTGTCATTCCGCACATAAAACATTCCGTTCCAAAACGGCTTTTGCTTATACATACAGGAGACAGTTTTAATAAGGTTTCAGGAAGGAAATAACTCATCATTATGATTCCAAGAATTATTACTGAAAAAATTATCCAGACAATTTCAATAGACAGTCTTAAATCCGTTTTAAATTTTTCTGGTATCATTTTTTTAAGATTGTCTGATATGATTTTTATAATTGTTGATTGAAAATTAATAAAGTAATTTAAGTCAATTTGGAATTTCGGATTTGGGATTTGGGATTTATTAATTCCGAAAAACAAATATAATTTCCGAATAAAAATTTCCGAATAACGAATAACGAATAACGATATATCGAATTGTCCAAAAATACAAAAAATATAATTCCCAATCTTGATACTTTGTCGCTTGAAGTTTACAATAATAAGGAATTTGCTCAAAGCTATTCAAACAAGATTGAATATAATTCTCACAACGCTTTATATGAAAGACCTGCTACTTTATCTTTGATACCTGATCCGGCCGGTAAGAAAATTTTAGATGCGGGATGCGGCCCGGGAAAGTATTCAGAATGGCTTGCTGACAAAGGAGCTGTTGTCACTGCAATTGATTACAGTGATGAAATGCTGAGGTATGCAAAAGAAAAAGTCGGAAACAGGGTAAAAGTTTTGAAAGCTAATCTTAATCAACCACTGGATTTTTTAAAGGATGAAGAGTTTGATATTGTGATAAGCTCTATGGTGATTCATTACATAAAGGACTGGCAGATGCTTTTCAGTGAATTCAACAGAGTATTGAAAAAGAACGGAGTTCTGATCTTTTCAACTGACAATCCTGTTGCAATGTATAGTTTGTTTCCGGACGGTAATTATTTTGAAACAGAGTTAATATCAGAAGAGTGGCCTTCATACGGCATTACAATGAATTTTTTCAAAAGACCTCTTTCTGATGTTTTCAGAATACTTAAAGAATGTGATTTCAGAGTGGATGAAGTCTTGGAACCGGTACCGGTAGAAGAGTGCAAGGCGAAATTTCCCGATGCATATGAAAAACTTTCCAGACAGCCGTGGTTCATTTGTTTCAGGGTAATTAAGGAAAAATAACAACATGAAAGCAGGTTACTTACAGTTTCAGCCGCAGTTTGGAAAACCTGTGGAAAACATTTCGAAGATAAAGGAATTACTTAGAGGTAAGGAATTTGATCTGATGGTATTACCCGAACTGGCAAACTCCGGATATCTGTTCGCAGATAAAACCGAGCTCAAGGAATTATCGGAAAAAATCGGTGACGGAATTTTTTGCAGAGGGTTAATGGAAATAAGTTCGCAGAAGAATGCATACTTAGTTTCAGGAATATGTGAGAGAGCAGGAAATAAATTTTACAACTCATCCGTTCTGGTTTGTCCGGATGGAAAAATTTTTACCTACAGAAAAATTCATCTGTTTGACACGGAGAAGCAATGGTTTACTCCCGGAAATAAGCCTCCCGGAGTTTATGAAATATCAGACGGAGAATCCGGCATTGTCAAAATCGGAATGATGATCTGCTTCGACTGGATATTTCCTGAAACAGCAAGAACCCTTGCTTTAAAGGGAGCTCAGATCATTTGCCATCCGTCGAATTTAGTAATGGCTTATTGTCAGAGAGCGATGTTTACAAGAGCTTTAGAGAACAGGGTTTTTACGATCACGGCAAACAGAACAGGCAGGGATATTCGTGAAGGGAAGGAGCTGGCTTTTACAGGAGAAAGTGTTATTGTTACTCCACATGGAGAGTATTTATGCAGAGGAACTTCCGGTAAAGATGAAGTTTGCATTGTTGACATTAATCCTGAAAATGCTTTAAACAAAAACATTACTCAAAATAATCATCTGTTTAAAGACAGGAGAAAGAAATTTTACAAAACATTAAAATAAGATATGAACAAAAAAATCTTAACCATAGTCGGTATGGGTCCGGGAATCAGCAATGCCGTTGCTGAAAAATTTGCTCAAGAAGGATTCGCAATTGCAATGATCGCAAGGAATGAACAGCGTCTTGCTGATTATAAATCAAAGTTTGATAAACTGGGAGTTGAAACTTACCAAATTTCAGCTGATGCGGGTGATGAAAAATCTCTTGTGAACGCATTCAAAAAAATCCATTCGGATTTTGGCAACACAAATGTTCTTCACTATAATGTATTTTCATTTCGTGAAGGGAAACCGATGGATCTGAAATATGATGATGTGATAAATGATTTCAAAGTCAATGTAGCAGGCGCGTTGCTTTCCGCTCAGCAGGTTTTACCGGCAATGCTTGAAAAGAAGGAGGGAACACTTTTGTTTACAGGCGGGGGATTAGCCATTGAACCGTATCCGATATACACATCACTTGCGATAGGAAAAGCGGGAATTAGAAATTTATCTCACAGTCTTTATGCCGATCTTAAGCCGAAGGGAATTCATGCGGCGACTGTAATAGTAACAGGCTTTGTAAAACCCGATACAAAATATGCACCGGGTCTGATTGCAGAAGAGTTCTGGAAATTATATCAGCAGAAGCCGGGTGAGTTTCAGAGAGAAATCATTATTTAATGAGTAATGAATAATGAATAATGATTAATGACGTAATGAAAAAATATATAAATACGTTAATGTAAATTTACAATATGAGAACGCAGTCTTCAGATACCAGTCCCGAAATTGAAAAAATAATGTTGGATATGTTGAGGTCGCAGACAATATCCGAAAGAATTTCAAAAACAATGAAACTGACCTCATCAGCAATTTATCTTTCCAAAAGAGCCATAGCACGAGCTAATCCGGGTAAGAGCAAGCGGGAGCTTGATCTGCTTTTTGTTAAGTACCATTACGGTGATAAGCTTGCCGGTCAGCTGGAGAAATATTTGGAAGGAATGAATAATGGAAAGAAGTGAGATAAGATTAGTCTATTTTTTGTGGTCAAAAAAATTAAATGTAGAAAGATTATTATTAAAAGCTTTCTCTGAATGCGAAATTAATCCATGACTTCTTGATACTTTATAAAGATAACATTGAAAATATTTCAGCCGGTATGTTACAGGGTTTTTTTATTGGCTGGGATAAACATCCTTCATTAGAAAAATTTTTTGAAGTGCTGAAGAACAGCGAATACAAAATACTTGCAATAGACAGCGAGACAAATAAAGTTATTGGGTTCATTAATGCTATCAGTGACAAGGTTTTAACTGCATACGTTCCTTTGCTTGAAGTGCTGCCGGAGTATCAGCATCAGGGAATAGGAAGTGAGCTTGTAAAAAGAATGATGGATATGTTAAAGGATTATTATATGATTGATTTAGTCTGTGATGAGAACCGTCAGAGTTTTTATTCCGGATTCGGGTTTAATAAATATTCTGCAATGATGAAGAGAAATTATGACAAGCAGGAAGGAAAGTCATAGTAAAAGAAGAATAAATTCTTATGATTCGGGATAAGCAAAGAATTTTAATAGTAGGAAACAGCGGTTCGGGTAAAAGCACTTTCGGAAAATTGTTAAGCAGTAAACTGAATCTGCCGTTAATACATCTGGATAAATATTTCTGGAAACCCGGATGGGAGCCGACAATGAGTGACGAATGGGATAGAGTTATCACTGACATGATATCAAAAGATA
>CAYNTN010000216.1:0-5943 GCA_964399995.1 uncultured Ignavibacteriaceae bacterium | reverse complement strand
GGAAAATAAAGAGGGCGATAAGCAGCTGGTAGGTTATGTAGTGTCTGAAGGAGTTTTTGACAAAGCTCTGATAGTAAATTATCTGAAAAGTAAATTACCCGAGTATATGATACCCTCGCTCTGGGTGGAATTGAAAAGTCTTCCGTTAACCTCGAATGGAAAGATAGATAAGAAAGCTTTACCTGATCCGGATGTCATGGAAAAACTAAGGAATCAATATGTTGCACCCCGTAATGAGACAGAAGAAAAGTTGACGGAAATGTGGCAGAAGCTCCTTGATGTAGACCGGGTTGGAATATATGATAACTTCTTCGAGCTCGGTGGACATTCTTTACTGGCAACAAGGGCAATAACATTAATCAGAAAAGAGTTTTCTTTAAATATTCCAATAAAGATCCTATTTGATTTTACCTGTATCGCTGATTTAAGTAATTATATAGATTTGATTAATTCGGATATGGGTGAGAAAATTGAATCAGAAGTATTTGATTTGTAATTTTCAATCGAAAATCTGAATTAGGATTCATAGGATTAAAGGATTTTAAGATTTAATGTTCAAAAATTATTATTTTGTTTATGAAGTTTTGGTTAAACAATGGTCTATACCGTTCAAAGACTAAACTTTAACACGAATTAAGAAAGTAAAATTGTAAACTTCGATATTTAATTTTACCATCTTTTTACAAACCCCAATAATTGCTTTCAATAAGCAATAAACAGTTTTCCCAATAGTTTAAGCTAATAAATTTCTAATTGTTTATTAGTTCTAAATGAATTTATCATTAATCAAGATAGTCTAAAGCAATTGAAAAATTAACTAAAATAAGATGAGGTTACACAATTCAAGAGCGCCTTAAGAAAATATACTATTAAAAAAAGCAGGAATTTGTAATTAAAATTTTTCACAATTGTACCGCTAGTTTTGTCGGACAATAATTATAAAATTTAACAAACAAATCTAAATATATGAAAACTTCTTTATTTCTTACATCATTATTTCTATTTTATTTTTTAGAGGTAAATGCAAAAATTGTTTATAATGAACCGGTCCAAAATGCTAAATATGTAAGTATAAACAATAACATAATAATTGGTTTTGATGAAAAGATAAAAAGCACAAACCTGAGTTCTTTGATAAATGTGACAGGTTCTAAAAGCGGAATTCACTCGGGTGAAATTATTCTTGCAGAGGATAAGAAAAAATTAATATTTAAACCGCATCAGCCATTCACAATGAATGAAACAGTTGAAGTAAAATTGAATGGTCTTAAAACTGCAAACGTTTCCAACAACAGATTGACTTATTCTTTTCAAACTCAGATCAGTAAACCGGAAGTCGATCGCAGCAAGGTTACAAGTTATGAATCCGATAATTTTTCAAACAGTATTACAGCATACTCCGGTGATTATGCTGTTTTACCCCAGCTCACAGTTACAATTTCGAATAATCCGACCCCCGGACACTTATTTTTAAACAACCTTCGAAACGCTACTTATAATTCGAATATTATGATTGCAAATAATGACGGCTCGGTACATTATTCCCGGGAATTTTCTCAAAATGCATCGGATTTTAGAAAACAACCAAACGGCTTGATGACATATATTTCTTACTTAACTCAGAGATATTATGGCATGGATTCCCAGTATAATATTGTTGATAGTTTTTATACAGGAAACGGGTATTTAACAGATGCTCATGAATTAAAAGTTTTGAATAACGGACATGCTTTATTAATGAGCTATGATTATCAGTTGGTAGACATGAGCTTAATAGTACCTGGCGGTAATCCGAATGCAATAGTGATAGGACTGATCATACAGGAAATAGACGTCAATAAGAATGTTGTATTTCAGTGGAGGAGCTGGGATCACATTAACATAACAGATGCAGTAAATGTAGATCTCACAGCAGCAACTGTTGATTATATACACGGTAATGCAATAGAGCCGGATAATGACGGCAATCTGATGATCTCTTCAAGGCATTTAAATGAAATAACAAAAATAAGCAGGACAACAGGCGATATAATCTGGAGACTTGGAGGCGTTAATAACCAATTTACTTTTGTCAATGACACGATCCCATTTCATTATCAGCACGACATCAGAAGAATTGCTAACGGCAACATTACATTGTTTGATAACGGAAATTTCAGGACACCTCTTATGTCGAGAGCTCTCGAGTATCAGCTGGATGAAGTTAATAAAGTAGCAACACTGGTATGGCAGTATGTAAATAATCCCGTAATATACGGAGCATTTATGGGCTCAGTGCAGAGACTTAAGAACGGAAACACTCTGATTGGCTGGGGAGGAACAAATCCTTCAGTGACAGAGGTCACACCTTCGGGTGTCATTGCCTTACAAATGTCACTGCCTCAGGGAACTTGGTCTTACAGAGCATTCAGAGACGAAGTGAGTCTTACTTTAAATGTGAAACTTGCCATTGAGGGATTTTATAACTCTCAAAACAATATGCTTAATGCGAAGGATACTGTCAGAGCATACTTAAGAAGCATTAATTCTCCGTACGGAATAGTTGATTCAGCAATAGCATATCTGGATTCTGTTAACTTCAATACAAACTTCAGATTTTATAATACAGCATCAGGAACATATTACATTTCGCTCAAGCACAGAAATAGCCTTGAGACCTGGAGCAAAGCCGGAGGAGAGTCTTATACATCCGGCGGAGTATATCAGTATAATTTCATGAGTTCAGCATCAATGGCATACGGGAATAATCAAGTGCTTAAGGGACTTAAGTACTGCATTTACAGTGGTGATGTCAATCAGGACGGAAGTATTGATTTATCGGATGTCATATTTATATCAAATGATGCGTCTCTTTTCGTTTCAGGTTATGCAAAGACAGATGTTAACGGAGACAATTTTGTTGATCTGGATGATCAGTTGATTACCTATAACAACACAATTAAATTTATCGGAAGAATTGTGCCTTAATAAAATTTTTAAATTAACTTAAGTTGATGCATTAATCAATCAGGAGATTTTAGCAACTGATTTTTTGTGCTGTCAACTTAAGTTATAAATCTTTATCAATTATGAGCTATATTACATAGTTTCATACCCCAAGTAATAATCACCTTAGTTTACCCCCAAATGTAGTTTCACCGAAAGTTCAAGATAATATCAGTGAAAAGAATCTGATACACCCCAATTTTTTATCTAAATAATTGTGACCAAACTATTTTAAAATTAAAACAAACAATAAAAACATGAAAACTACATTACTTGTATCACTATTTCTTTTAATTTTTTTAAATTCAGAGGCGAAAATAGTTTATTATGAACCGGTACAAAATGCAAAATATGTAAGTGTAGGGAACAATATAATTATTGGATTTGATGAAATAATAAAAAGTTCTGATCTGAATTCATTAATCAGCGTAAAAGGTTCTCTCAGCGGATTTCATACGGGGGAAATTAAAATTTCAGCTGACAGAAGAAAGTTAATATTCAAACCTTATATGCCTTTCTCATTTAATGAAAGGGTTGAAGTAAAACTTAAAGGTATTAAAACATCAAATACATCGAACAACAAATTGAGTTACACTTTTTATACTCAGGATGTTAAGCCTGTATTGGATGAATCAAATACAGTTAAAAAGGAATACGATATTTCCTCAGACATCAAATTTGATTATCCCGGCGATTACGGTGCATTGCCGCAACTTACAGTTGCAGTTTCAAATAATCCTTCTCCGGGAAATATTTTATTGACAAGTTTTGCTACGGCTACCTATGGTCCTCATTTGTTGATTGCAAACAACAACGGATCTTACAGCTATACCCGGGAAATGTATATCGCGGATTTAAGCAGACAGCGAAACGGAACATTAACATACTTTACTATTGGGAAGTACTACGCCGAAAATTCTCAGTTTAACAGAATTGACAGCTTTTACTGCGGAAACGGTTATTCAACTGATGGTCACGAGCTGAGAGTTCTTAATAACGGACATGGATTATTAATGAGTTATGATACACAAAAAGTTGACATGAGCCAGATAGTTCCGGGAGGCAATCCGAATGCTTTAGTAATAGGTTTGATTATACAGGAAATTGACGTTAATAAAGATGTTGTTTTTCAATGGAGGAGCTGGGATCATATAAACATTACCGATGCAGTGAATGTTAATCTTACTGCGGCGCTTGTAGATTACATACACGGTAATGCAATTGAGCCTGATACCGACGGCAATCTGATGATCTCTTCAAGGCATTTAAATGAAATAACAAAAATAAGCAGGACAACAGGCGAGATAATCTGGAGACTTGGAGGTGTTAATAATCAGTTTACTTTTGTCAATGACACTATCCCATTTCATTATCAGCACGACATCAGACGAATCGCTAACGGCAATATTACAATGTTTGATAACGGAAATTTCAGACCGCCGTTAAGGTCAAGAGCACTTGAGTACAGTTTAGACGAGGAAAATAAAATTGCTACTTTGGTATGGCAGTACACAAATAATCCCGTGATATACGGAGCTTTTATGGGATCAGTACAAAGGCTTCAAAACGGAAACACATTGATTGGATGGGGAGGAACAAATCCTTCAGTAACAGAAGTCACACCTGCGGGTGATATTGCCTTACAAATGTCACTACCTCAGGGAATATGGTCTTACAGAGCATTCAGGGATGAAGTAAATATTACTTTAAATATAAAACTTGCAATTGAAGGATTTTATAATGAACAAACTAACACTCTGAATCTAAAGGACACTGTCATGGCTTATTTGAGGAATACAACTTCGCCTTTTAATATTGTTGATTCCGCTAAATCTGTTGTGGACTCTGTAAACTTTAACTGTAATTTCAGATTTTACAATGCTTCCGCTGGAACATACTATATTACACTAAAGCACCGGAACGGGCTTGAAACATGGAGCAAAGCCGGAGGAGAATCATTTACATCAGGAGGAGTTTATCATTATGACATGACAAGTTCTGCTTCGCAGGCTTACGGGAATAATCTTGTTCTTAAAACATCAAAATACTGCATTTACAGCGGCGATGTGAATCAGGACAGAAATATTGATTTAAGTGATCTTAATCTAATTGCTTCTGATTTGGATAATTTTGTTTCAGGTTATTTCAACTCCGATGTAGATGGAGATTATGTTTCTGATTTAAATGATCTGTTGCTTGCATATAACAATTCATCTATGTTCATAAGTGCAGTGACTCCGTGAAAAAGAGTAATGGTCTGTCTGAAATTCAGATTCCACATTATAATAAAATTAGCAATTTCAAAGAAGCTGCAATAATAATTTAATTGTAATTTTGAATCAGTCTAAAATTTAAAAATTTATTTAAAGGAGATTTAAAAAAATGGCAAACGCAATTAACTGGTTCGAAATCCCGGTAACGGATTTTGAAAGAGCAAAAAAATTTTACAGTAATATTTTCGATACGGAAATGCATGATCAGATGATGGGACCTCATCAGATGGGATTTTTTCCCGGTGAAGGTGTAGGAGGTGCGATCGTTAAGGCGGAAGGATACAAACCTTCACAAGACGGAACTCTGATTTACCTTGCTGCCGGGGAAGATCTGACCGGTGTAATGAACAGAATTGAAAAAGCCGGGGGTAAAGTAATTCAGCCGAAAATGAAAGTCACAGATGAAATCGGATACATCGCACTTTTTCTTGATACTGAGGGAAATAAAATCGCGCTGCATTCTCCGAAGTAACAATGAGCAATGAGCTATGAGTTATGAGTTGAGCTATGAGCTATGAGTTATGAGCTATGAGTATTATTGAGTAATGGGTAATGAATAAATACTATTATAAATATTTAGCAAATTTCGTAATTTGTAATTTGTAATTTGTAATTTGTAATTTGTAATTTGTAATTCGTAATTCGTAATTCGTAATTCGTAATTCGTAATTCGTAATTCGTAATT